>JAYTVF010000082.1:0-28668 GCA_043744155.1 Acidimicrobiia bacterium
CCATCGGATCCGCGGTAGGCGAGGCCCATCCAAAGCAGCCGTCGCGGTCGGACACTCGATTCTGGTGATCTGCTGGCATCTGCTCTCGACCGGCGAAACATACAACGACCTCGGTGGCGACTACTTCGACAAACGACGTACCTCCACCGCACACCAACGTCGCCTCATCGGACAACTCGAAGCCCTCGGCCTCGACGTCACCATCACACCCAAAGCCGCCTAACCAACTTACCCACGTCGGTCTCCGACCGACCCGGGGCTACCGCCCCGGAACATCATCGCGCCCAAGCATCGCAACAACTCCGGGATTCACACCTCAGACGCCGAGTTTGCGGGCGCGCAGCAGCAGGGTGGGGGGCACCATGACGACAGGGCCGGAACGGGGCTCGGGTTCGAGTAGCACGTCGACTTGGAAGTTGGCCCGGCTCAACGAGGTGAACAGCCCGCCGACGGTGTGGCGCTGCAGCAGTGCGCCCCAGTAACTGTGCTGCACCTTGTTGCCGCTGACCATCGAGTGGAACGGGTGGGGGAGCGCCAGTACGAACACCGCACCGGTTCGCAACACGCGGTGAACCTGGCGGAAAAGGCGGCTCACATCATCCACCCGGTCAAGCCCGCCCACGCAGATGACGACATCGACTGACGCGCTGGTGGCAAATCCCAAATCCGCGAGGTCGGCCAGGTGGCATTCAACCTTGACCTCGTGGGCATCGGCCGTGCGTCGAACCAGCGCGATGTTGTCCGCCGCTGGATCTACGACCATGGTTTTGGCGCCTCGCAGGGCCAGGCCGATGGAGTTCACGGCCGAGGTGACGCCGAGCTCGATGACCCGGCGACCGGCCACCTCGCCACACAGGCGAAGCTCGGCTTCATCGGGAAGGTGGTCGCCGTAGGAAAGGGTGATGTCGTCCACTGCATAAGTGTCGCCCGATGTTGATGATCGCCGGTGGATGGGTGGCAAGATCGGTTCAAGAAGCCCCGAGTGGGTCGATCGTCCCTGTCGAAACTCGAGACGCACTCCTACCATGTCCAAAGCGAGGTCCGACCCCCTGCGGGCCCGCACACGCCGCGGAGGAACCCTGTATGAAGGTGGTCATTTTGGCGGGTGGCGTTGGCAGCCGCCTCAGCGAGGAAACCGAAGTTCGCCCCAAGCCCATGGTGGAAATCGGCGGCCGACCGATTCTGTGGCACATCATGAAGCACTTCAGCCATTACGGCTTGAACGATTTCGTGATCTGTCTCGGATACAAGAGCGAGTACGTGAAGAAGTACTTCTCCGACTCACTGTCTCTGGCCGCGGATATGACGATCGATTTCTCCAACGGCTCGATCAAGTCCCATAGCGGCCCGAAAGACGAATGGCGCGTCACCTTGGTCGATACTGGCGCCACCACGGAGACCGCCGGGCGCATGATGAAGGTTCGCCCGTACTTGGGTGACGAGCCCTTCATGATGACCTACGGTGACGGGGTCTCGAACGTCGACCTCGACCTGCTGGGCAAGTTTCACGCCAATCACGGCCATCTGGCCACGGTCACCGCGGTGCATCCGATAGCGCGCTTTGGACAGATGACGCTGGCCGGTGACATGGTCACGACGTTTGCCGAGAAGCCCCAGATGGCCGAGGGCTGGATCAACGGCGGGTTCTTCGTGCTCAATCCGGGCATCTTTGACCACATCCCGGGTGATGTCGATTGGGCGAAGGCTCCCATGGAGAGCCTGGCCGCGTCCGGCGAGTTGGCCGCCTACCAACATGAGGGTTTCTGGCAGTGCATGGACATGATTCGCGACAAAATGTTCCTCGAGTCCCTCTGGGAAAGCGGCAACCCGCCGTGGAAGTGCTGGGAGTAGCTACGCGTGCTGTTCACCCCCACCGTCATCGACGGGGCCTGGATTATCGACCTCGATCGCAAGGCCGACGAACGTGGTTTCTTCGCCCGCGCGCTCTGCCAGCGTGAACTCGAAGATCACGGCGTCGCCCCCGACATTCGTCAAGCCAACATCTCTCTCGGCTTGCGCTCGGGCACCTTTCGAGGGCTACACGCGCAATATCCGCCCGCCGTCGAGACAAAAATCATTCGATGCGTCAGCGGCGCCTTTCTCGACGTGCTGGTCGATCTTCGACCGGAATCCACCACGTTCGCCCAAGCATTGTCGGTCGAACTCACCGCTGAGAGCGGGCGATCTCTGGTCGTACCTGACCGATGTGCCCACGGTTTCCTCACACTTGTCGACGACACCCGCGCCATGTACACGGTGAGTGAGTTTCATCAACCCGGCGACGAGGTCGGCCTCAATTGGGATGACCCGGTTGTGGCCATCGACTGGCCGATGATACCGGTAGTGGTGTCGGCGAAGGATCGTTCGTGGCCAAGTTTCGCGGCGCAACGCCCGGTGCTGCTCGAACGCATGCAGCGCGACTCTTCGGAGTAGCCCGGATTGCGCCGATAGTGAACTCACCAACTGAGCGCAGAACTTTTTCGGGATCGGACGCGTTACCCTTGGAGCGTGGGCAAGAGTGGAGGATTTGCGGCTGGACACCTTCGGGGTGGACCGACAGGGGTGGTCGACCACCGTTTGTCGCGCCAACATTTAATCAACGAATACCGTCGCGGTCGTTTGGCGCAGCATCAGGTTTGCGACGCCCACCCCGAGCTCATCCGGGCCGCCCGAGCACTAGGCGAACCGGGAACGGTCGGGTGTCCGATCTGTGAAGACGCCAAAGTCGTGCTTGTCACCTATGTCTTCGGGCCTCGACTACCGTCATTTGGCCGCTGCATTTCCACCAAACGCGAGATGGCCGACCTGAACCGGCGCAGCGACGAACTCACCGCCTACTTCGTTGAGGTATGCCCCGAGTGTCGTTGGCACCACCTGCTACGCGTCGTCCCAATCGGTGGCAGGAAACCTCGCACCAAAGCGATTTAGATGCGCCGACGAGCCCTGGCGCTGGGCCTCGCACTGGTCGCGTGCAGTAAGCCCCCGTCGGGTCCGGTCGGCTTTGCCGTAGTCGGTGCCCAGGGATCCGCTGACCCGATGTGCCTGTGGTTGGCCGACACTGCCGGCCTGCAAGAGCACGGGCTTATGGATGTGACATCGCTCGGCAAAGCCAAGGGAATGGTCTTCCGGTTCGACGCCCCGACGCGCACCGCTTTCTACATGTATCGCACCCAGATCCCGCTTACCGTGGTCTTCGTCGATGCGAGCGGATCAGTCCTTGAACTGATCGATATGGAGCCCTGCCCGGACAGTGATGCGGCGAAGTGCCCGGTCTACCGTCCGAAACAGGCCTATTTCCAGGCGATAGAAGTCCCGAAAGGCAAATCGGCGGCACTCGGACTTGAAACGGGCGGCTCGGTACGTTTCACCACTCACTGCTGAACTCTCTGGGGAAGGCACGAGAACCTGAAACATTGGACCATTTTCGACCGTTGGATTTGCAAGCGTCGGAATCTGTCTAGAGTGGGCTTCGACATGGGCCGTATGGCTTACACGCGTTCGGGAGAGACATGCGTCGGTTTTTTGGTCCAGTCGTATAGGTGTACGCGACTTTCCCCTATCGCGTTACGTCAAACCCGGGGGTCTGGACGCTGCCGGCCCTGAAGTCGCACAGCGAGATAAGAACTGGAGGGCAAGTGAAGAAATCCTGCTGGAGGTGGCTGCTGCCGTTAGGGCTGCTGTCGCTCCTTCTACTCGGAGGTTTCGGTGCGTACGTTACGAAGCACTGGGTCCAGCCGAACCTGCTAAGGGACACGGCAAGCTTGGTGGCCAATGACCCCACGCTTCCGGGGGTTCACATCGACTCCGTCGGTGGGCAACGGATCACCATGTCCGGCCCGGCCTCGCTGCAGGCCAACGCGACGGCGCTGGTGAAGGGCCACTACGGCGTTGACGATGTTATCTACAACGTCACCGCTGAACCGGCCCCTGCCGCCCCTGCCGCCCCTGCTACCACCGTTGTGCCCGCCACGACTGCGGCTCCGGCCACGACGGCCGCCCCGGCTACCACCGCAGCGCCTGCCACGACCACTGCGGCTCCGGCCACCACGGTTGCCCCGGCCACGACGGCAGCGGCTCCGGCCACGACGCTGGCTCCCGCGACCACGGTGGCTCCGACTCCCGCGACGACGGTGGCTCCGACTCCCGCGACGACGGTGGCTCCGGCTCCCGCGACCACGCTGGCGCCGAAGGCCTGCCCCGCCCTACCGACCTTGACCGGTGTCAACTTCGAGACCAGCTCGTCTGTGCTCGCCGCGGATGCCCCCGCCAAGCTCGATGGTGTCGTCGCAGCGCTCAAGGCTGCTGCGGGCTGCAAGATCTCGGTGATCGGCCATACCGACAACCGTGGATCGAATGAATCCAACCAGGCGCTGTCCGAAGCCCGAGCCCAGTCGGTTGTCGACTACCTCGTGTCCAAGGGTGTTCCCGCCGCCAACCTCACCGCCATCGGCAAGGGCGAATCCGAGCCCGTCGCCGGATCCGACCAGAACACCGAAGCCGGCCTCGCGACCAACCGTCGTATCGAATTCAAACCAACGAACTTGGGGAGCTAAACAAAAATGTCTTTATTCGCATCTGGTTTTTCTTACACATTGGGGAAGCTCGGCCTCTGGCTGCTCATTCCATTCCTGCTGGGTTTCTTCCTCGGCTGGCTGCTCTGGCGGTGCCTGCGTGGTGCCCGCGGTGCCTCGGTATCGTCGACAACCACCACTGACCTGGCTACTTCCCGCACATTGGTGAGCAAGCACGAGGCCCGCATTGGTGAGCTTCAGGCCACCCATGCCAAGGATTCGGATCTGATCACCTCGCTGCGTGGCAAGGTATCGGCCCTCGAATCGGCCCCGCCTCGTGTCGTTGAGAAGCTGGTCGACCGCCCGGTCGAAAAGCTGGTCGATAACCCGGCCCACATGTCCCGCATCAGCGCACTCGAAGCCGAAGTCGCCGGTGTAGCCCTACTTCGCTCCAAGCTGTCTGCGGCCGAATCGGCCCCGCCCCGCGTCGTTGAGAAGTTGGTCACCGTCGAGAAGATCGTCGATCGTCCCACCATCGTCGAGAAGATCGTCGACCGTCCCACCATCGTCGAGAAGATTGTTGATCGTCCCACCATCGTCGAGAGGCTGGTCGATAACCCAGCGCATCTCTCGCGCATCGCCATCCTGGAAGCCGAGGCCGCCAAAGTCGCCGGCCTGCAGACCCAGATCCACTCGCTGACCTCGGCCCCACCGAAGATAGTGGAGAAGATCGTGACGGTCGAGAAGATTGTTGATCGTCCGGTGGAGAAGATCGTGACGGTCGAGAAGGCGTTCGATAATCCGGTACTGCTCGCTCGTATCGCCGAACTCGAGACTGAGGCGGGCACGATCGCCGGCCTGCAGTCTCAGATCCACACCCTTAGCTCCGCGCCCCCCAAAGTCGTCGAGCGCACGGTGACGGTGGAGCGAATCGTCGAGAAGTCGATCGACAATCCGGCCCACCTCGCTCGCATCCGCGAGCTCGAAGGGGAATTGGTACGGGCTCGTGCGCTGGCCATGCCGGTGTTCGACGGCGCTCAGGCCAAGTTGGCGCTCGGTGTTGCGGTCAAACTGGACGACTTGAAGGTCGTCGAGGGTATTGGCCCCAAGATCGAGGAGTTGCTCCACAACGACGGCATCGTTACCTGGCGTCAGCTTTCGCAGACCGACCCGGCCCGTATTCGAGTCATTCTCGATGCGGCTGGGCCGGCCTACCGCATCGCAGAACCAGCCACTTGGCCCCAGCAGGCCGGTTTGGCTGCTGACGGTAAGTGGAGCGAGTTGAAAGTATTGATGGACAACCTCGACGGCGGACGCCCCGCCTGAGGTAGCACCTAGACAGGGGACCGCCCAGCCACGGCTGGACGGTCCCCTGTCGCGTTCTGGTGAGGGATACCGTCCTCTCACGACACATCGGCGCATCAAAACGCCGACCGTGCCGCATTGAGCAAACCGTGTAACACCCCCCTGTCAGGATGGCGGCATGACACAGGGCTTTTGTTCGTTCCGCCGACAGCGCCTACACTTTGGCGCTTCACACAGCAGGCCCTGCCCCCTATCCGAGGGGGCCCCGGCGAGCCCGTCGGGTCCACAGGGAGGTAAAGGTATATGCGCGCATACGAACTAGCCGTCATTTTGCTCGGCGAGCTTGAAGACACCGCGGCACAGACGTGGGTCAAGACCATCAGCAAGAACATCGAGGCTCACGGCGGCAAGCTCGTCGGTCAGCCCGAGTGGTGGGGCAAGCGCCGGTTCGCTTACGAGATCAACAAGAAGACCGATGGTTATTACGTCTTCTTCAACGTCCTGGCCGAGGGTTCCGCCCTCGACGAGGTAGAGCGCACGATGCGCCTCGCGGACGATGTCGTCCGCCACAAGCTCATCCGTCTTCCCGATAGGGAAGCGGCTCGTCGTGGCATGGCCGCGGCGAGCGCGGCGTAATCGCCGCGCTGCGAGAGGAGTACTCCCATGGCTGATTCAACCGTCACTATCGTCGGTAATCTCACCCGTGAACCTGAGCTTCGGTTCACCCAAGGCGGCCGTGCCATTTGCACGCTCGGTTTGGCCGTGTCCCGCCGCTATCAGGTCAACAACGAATGGCAAGAGCAGACGTCGTTCTTCAACGTCGTTGCTTGGGCCCAGTTGGGTGAGAACGCCGCAGCATCGCTGAACAAAGGCACCCGAGTGCTGGTCACCGGTCGTCTTGAGCAGCGCAGCTATGAAACGTCCGACGGCGAGAAGCGAAGCGTTGTCGAAGTCGTCGCCGAAGAGATCGGGCCCAGCCTGCGCTGGGCAACGGCATCGGTTGACCGTAATGACCGTCGCAGTGGCGACGGGTCCGCAGGTGGCAATTTCTCCGGTAATGCCGGCGCTAGCCGCCCCGCAACTAATGATCCTGTGTATGGCGACGAGGAGCCGTTCTAATGAAGCCGAGTAGTAGCAGCAGCAGTAAGTCAAATACACGCGGGCCGAAGGGCCGCGAGAACCCGAACAAGAAGATCAAGAAGAAAACATCCATCCTGATCCAGGAGAAAATCGACTACGTCGACTACAAGGATGCCAACCTTCTGGCCCGCTTCGTGTCTGATCGTTCCAAAATTCGTGCTCGCCGTGTGTCGGGCAACGACGTGCAACAGCAGCGTGACATCGCAATGGCTATCAAGCTGAGCCGCGAGATGGCATTGCTGCCCTACGCCAAGCGAGTCACCACCCAGCGCACCGGTCGTCCCGACCGCGGCGAGCGTGGCGAGCGCGGCCCACGTCGCGACGAGGCTGCAGTCGAGGCCACCGAAGAGTCCGATGCCGTCGAGACCCAAGATGCCGGAGATGCGTCATGAAGGTGATTCTGCGTTCTGATCTTGTCAACGTTGGTAAGCGCGGCGATATCATCGAAGTTTCCGATGGGTATGCTCGCAATTTCCTCCAGCCCAAAGGTCTGGCCTTCATGGCTACCGACGGGGCCGTGGCGCAGGCCAAGGCAATGCGACGCTCGCGTGACCTGAAGGACGCTGCCGATCGCTCGGCAGCGGAGACAATCGCCAGCAAGTTGGTATCCACTCCGGTGACCATCCTTGGTAAGGCCGGTTCGGGTGGCCGTCTGTTCGGTTCGATCACCGCCGGCGACATCGTCGATGCCGTCAAGAGCCAGACGGGCGCCCACCTCGAGCGTCGCCACATCCACATCGGTGACCCAATCAAGACCACGGGCACCCATAGCGTTACGGTGAAACTGCATACCGATGTGCAGTTCCCGATCACGGTCAACGTCGCCGCAGGCTGACACGCCCGTCACCCGCATGTGGGCCTCAGGCCCGATTGTCGGATGATTCTCAACCTTTTCCACACTCCGTGGGCAATGTCCTACGACTTGTCCACGGAGTTATCCACAGATTTGCAGAGTTTTCCACCGGGCTGGCTTCTGATCCGGTGAAACAGAGTGGAGGTGACGGCAGTGGCACCCAAGTCTGACGGACGCGGTCCGGCTCGTCCCTCGGTCACCGGTCGTGTCGCGCCCCATAACCTTGACGCCGAAGAGTCGCTGATCGGCGCTCTTTTGTTGTCACGCGATGCCATGGGTGGCGTCGCTGAGATGGGCCTGAATTCGGGCGACTTTTACAAGCCGTCGCACCAGCACATCTACGAGGCCATCCGCGTATTGCTCGCGACCGGGCAACCGGTCGACCCGATTACGGTCGCCGAAGAACTCCGTCGCGCCGGCATTTTGGAAGACATCGGCGGTACGTCGTTCTTACTCGAACTCACGGCAGCAACCCCGGCGATCTCCAACGCCACTCGATACGCCCGAATCGTGCAAGACACCGCCCTGCTGCGTCGGCTGATTTCCGTCGCTGGCGAGATCGCGGAACTCGGCTACGACGGCCCCGAGGACGTAGCCACCGCACTCGATGAGGCCGAGACCAAGATCTTTGAGATCGCTGAACACCGGGTCACCGACTCAACCAAGGCCATCACCGACCTGATGGGCCTCGTAATCGACGATATCGAGCGTTTGCAGGAACAGGGCCACAGTGTCACCGGCGTGCCGACCGGTTACACCGATCTCGATGATCTGCTGTCGGGCATGCAGCCATCGACCTTGAACGTCATCGGCGCCCGGCCCTCGATGGGCAAGACCGCTTTTGCGCTCGGCATGGCCGTCAACGTGGCCGTCGTCAGTCAGAAGCCGGTGCTGTTCTTCTCCCTCGAAATGGGCCACCGCGAACTTACCCAACGTATCTTGTGCTCCGAGGCCAGGGTCGATTCATCGAAGCTACGCAAGGGTCAACTGAACGCCGCGGACTGGTCCAAGATCGGCAAAGCAGTCGGCCGTCTCGAAGCCCCGCTGTTCATCGACGACAATCCCAACGTCACGGTCATGGAGATTCGGGCCAAGGCGCGTCGACTCTTGGCCCGCCATGGCAGTATCGGCATGATTCTCATCGACTATCTTCAGCTGATGACGGGCCGCGGGTCGGCGGAAAACCGCCAGGTTGAGGTTTCCGAGATGAGTCGAGGGCTCAAGATTCTGGCCCGAGAACTCGAGGTGCCCGTCGTGGCCCTTTCGCAGCTTTCCCGCCAACTCGAGCAGCGGGCTGACAAACGTCCCATGCTGTCGGACCTGCGCGAATCGGGCTCCATCGAGCAAGACGCTGACGTGGTGATGTTTCTCTATCGTGACGAGGTCTACAACGCTGAGTCGCCCGATCGTGGCATGGCCGAAGTCATCGTGTCAAAGCACCGGTCCGGCCCGATCGGTACCAAGAAGCTGGTTTTCCTCGGAAATTACACCCGTTTCGATAACGCGGCCCGGGGGGGCGACTAACCACCTCGGGTCACCAGCTTCGCGTGTTTCGGCGGTTGCGACGACGTTGCAACAGAGTCAGCCCGACGCCCGAGAACAGCAGGGTCGCCGCCACCAGCGCCGAACCGATCTCGTTCCCGCCCGTCTCGGGTAGGGGCGTGGGCGGGGGGCTGTACTTTACCTGCGCCGGATCCACCGACTCGACAATTTCGCCCGACTCGACTCCGATGGCGATAGCCGTACCGGTGGCCGAGATCTGTTGCGGAGTGGCCTCGATTACCGCCATCACTCTGCTCTCTCCGACGGCCAAGTTCCCGACGATCACCTGGATGGCACCCACGATCACCGTCGTGACCACCACATTCTTCAACGGGTCGGTCCCGCAGTTGATCACTGTTGGCCGATACACCGTTTTCACCCGATTGATGTCAACGATGGCCGCGGTGGCCGGCGAGTTGGCATCGTGCCAATCCCCGTCGATACCGAGCACGTCGAGTTGAATCTGCACGCAGGCATGGGCTTCGGGTGGGGTGACACCATTGTTGAAGCCGGCATCGAATGAGAAATCAACGATGCCTGCCAGGAACCGCCGCCCAGTCGGGCCGAGCAAGAAATGACTGACCGGGTCTGCATTGCTATCGACCGCTGGATCGGTGCCGATGCCTTGCAGCGTCGCTTTCCAGTTGGCGTGCGTACCGCCCGGACCAAAGATGCCGCCCAGCTGCCAATTCAAGGCGGCCACCCGAACCTGGTAGATCCGGTCGGAGTTGATGGTGGCGACCCACTGGCCGTCCGCGTCAGTGACCACCACTGCCGGAGCGTTTCGCGCGGGATCGATGATGGCGTTGCCCCGCTCATCAAGAATTTCGAGCGTCACACCAGGAATCGAGGCCTCACCCACGTCTTGCAGCCCGTTGACGTCGGTGTCTTCCCACACCCGGTTGCCGATCGTGGCCAGGCTCGCCACGATCTCGATGTCGCCCAGGCCACCGTTCTTCCCGAACGCGAAAGTGTCGAGCCAGGGCGTGGCCGAATTTGAAGGCTTGATCAGCAAGTCCGGATCTGAGAGGTACCGGTTGTGATCCACCGTGTTCGGTCCGGTGAGATATCCACCCGGACCCTCACCGCGCCACGACAACATTTCACGTCCGCCGTTGGTTCCATCGGTGTTGTACCAGGTCAATCCGCCGCTGTAGTAGCGCAGCGGGTCGATGGTGGTCACGATGGTCTGACCTGAGATCGGGTCGGTGGTCATCCGCCCGAATGACGGGTTCTTCGTACCGTCGATGGAGTAACCGCGAAACTTGGGAGCGCCCGCGATATTGCTCGTCCAATGATCGACACCGACCGAGGCCAACTGATAGACGGGCGATGTGGCGGCGTCCTGGTAGCCGATTGAAGTCGCTCGGTGCAGCACATTGGTGAAGGTGACCAGCATTTTCCCGTTGGCGTCGATCTCGGCCGCAGTTAGGAAGCCGAATGACACCGTGTCGCCGGAAGTGGCTGCGTTGGTCGGATCAACCAGCGTCTTCCAGGTGTCTTTCACGCTGTCATAGGAAGCAACGGCGAACGACTGCATCCGGTCGTTCGGCCCGAGTTGCGACCACGTCACTACGGTCGATCCGCCGTAGCTGCTCATCCCATAAGGTCGCCAGTCGGGTGTGGTAGCGAATTTCGGTCGGGTCCAGATCTTGTTGAGAAACCCGTTCGTCGCTATTGGCCCGGTGTAGAGAAATCCGTCATGCACATTGGTGGCCAGAATTCTGGTGCCATCCGGCGTGAGCTCGAGGTCGCCAATACCGAGGGCGAGGTCGGCAATCGTGATCGGGCTCGGGTAAGGCGTGTATCGCTCGCCGACACGGTCGAGTGGCGTGGCACAGGTGGCCCCGTTGAAGTTGGATGCCGACCCGTCGGCCCAGCGGGTGGGACAAATCGGACCGGGCGCAACGCCCGCTACGTACTGCGTGAACAACCGATGACCTGAGGTGTCGGTCGTGATGATGGCGTTGGGGCCCGACGAACCGCCCTTGGCGAAGGGACGCAGTTCGGGAGCAGTCAGGATCAGCGTCTGTTTGCTCGGCGAGATGCTGGCGGGGATGATGGCGAGCCCTCCCACTGAACCCGTGCCGTCTGGTCCGGAGTCATACGAGATGACGCCGCCGGTACCTTCCAAGTCGTTCGGGTCGGCCAGGCCGTGCACGCAGTTCGCTACCTGGCTATCGATGATGTCTTGGCCCGCACACGCCGTCTTGGCTGTTGCCTTGGTGTCGCTGGCGAACTCGACCGACACCGCTCGTTCAGTACGGGGAGTACTTGAGATGTCACTGGCGGTCGAGCTGATCACCGACTCCTGTAATCCCACGACGAGCGTCGTGGTGCCGTCGGCGACATTGACCCGACCGACCGGCCCTGCGGCGGCGGTCGCCGTCGCGGTCGCGGTCGCGGTCGCCGTCGCGGTTGCCGTGGTGGCCTCGCCGACTGCGCCAGCAGCCCGGGCCTGCGACGTGGGCCCGCCCACCGCAGCCACGATCGCCGCCATCACGAGCAACGTGGTGGTCAGGCGCCGTCGGAGACTGCTTCGTACATTGTGTCCATCCGCCGCACGCGTATTTCTGTGCATGCTTCTGAATCTCACAGAATCATTAAGTATTTGTCAAGAATTGTAATGGTGTCCGACGAAACGCACAGAGTGGTCTGCTGGACGGATGGGGGCTTTTCCGCCTTCGTCTGGGGCTGGAAGGGCCTGCAGTAAGAGGCGGCGCCAGAATCGCTCACAGTCTGCATCGGTGTGCTGACAGGGATTTCGACCGGAATCTGCCGACTATGAGTTCGATCGGGCCGTCGCAGCAACCCCGGGCAGCGGCCGCTATAAGTATGTATATATTCTAGGCGTCTCTATTTGGCCTACTAAAAGTGCTTATCCAATCACCCTAAGGGTGAACGTGTAGCCTTGGGTTGTTGGGAGGCTGCTTGGCGGTACGGCGGTATGAGCCGGAGAGGGCGAATCAACCTAGATCGGCATACTTTCAAAACACCCTGGAGGGTTCTAGATGTCAGCCTCGCGACCGACAGGAGTGCGCCAGGCACGGCTTGTCGGTGTGAGTTCGGTGGCCCTATTTGTGCTGCTGGTCGCCATCGCTCCGGTCGTGCTGGTTGTACCGAACAGCGCTGCGATGGTCGTGGCGCCCGGCCTCTTCACGTTGCAGGCCCTCGTTTTGGCCGCCGGGCTCCGACGCCATCCGCTGCGGGATCGGATCACCTGGTTCGCCTTTCTCGCTGGTGTCTGCCTTCTGGTAGCCAAGAGCTACAGCTACGGCCGGTGGCACGTCGCCGTCGGCTCGATTCCACAGTCGTCGAGCGACGTACGAAAGTGGAACGCGCTGATGGTGGCGGCCACGCTGGCCAACCTGGCCTGCTTCATTTGGGGGGCAGCGAAAGGCTTTCGACCGTTGCTTCATGTGCCGGCTACGGCAAGAGCCATCCGGGTCGGGCTCGTTGGGTTTGCCGTGGTTGAAGCCGTCACGCAGTGGAGTTGGCTGGGGGATCGCCCGACCGGACGCACTGCGGATGTGCTGGCCATGGTGTGCGGGGTCGGCGCATCGGCCCTCATCGCCGCCTTTGCGCTATCGGCGGTCACCCTCCGTCGGCTCGGTCGCTACGCCGACCTCACACTCGTCGGCGCAGCAGGAGTCTTCGGTGTCGGTCAAACTGTCGCCCTCGTCGCATCCGCTGGCGTCCTGCCGACACCCGGGCGTGTCTTCGTCCATACCCTTATGGCGACCGGGCTGGTGGCGCTTTCGGCGTTGATGCCAGGGATGGCCCGAGTCGGAAATCCACTATCGGAGTTTACGGATCGGCCGCTGACAAACGTGTCGCCAGTGGTTCTGTTGACCATTACCGTGGCCGATGCAGCCCTGGCCGGATTGGCGAAGGGGCCGTGGGCTACCTCACGGGTCGTGTTTGTGATGTCGGTAGTCGTGGCCATTCAGACCGTTGTCATCGTGTGGTTCTCGAGTCTGCTGCTCGGCATCCTGGGAAAATTAGGGCACTTCCGCAGCCGCAGGCTTCGCAAGGAACTACGCGGTGCAGTGGCCCGTTGCGAGCTTGAGGCACACTTCCAGCCCATCGTGCGCACCAGTGACATGGTGGTGGCCGGGTACGAGACCCTGGCTCGCTGGCAACACCCCCGCCTGGGTCTGGTGACGGCCCATCGGTTCATATCGATTGCGGCGAGCGAGGGTTTTCTCGCCTCTATCGATCACATGATGGTGCGCATGGCGGCCGAGGCGCTGCCGGCTCTGTTCGCCACGACCCCGGTGGATCACCCCTTCCTTACGGTCAACATCGAGCCCAAACGTATGCAGCAGGCCGGATTTGCCAACCGCATCCTGACCGACCTCGCCGAGCGCCGGTTGGATCCCAAGGGCCTCATCATCGAGCTGACCGAAACTGCGGCGATCGATGACTGGACCGAACTTCGCTTCAACGTCGAGCTGTTCCAACAGGCTGGTATCGGGCTGGCCATCGACGACTTCGGGGCCGGACACTCGAACTTCGGACTTCTTGTCGAGCTCGATCCCGACTTCGTAAAGCTCGACCAGTCCCTCATCGAGGCGGCATTGCGGTCTGCGCGCGGGCGCGCCGTCGTGCGCAATGCGGTGCAGGCGGCGCGCTCGTGCGGCGCGCGCATCGTGGCCGAGGGCGTCTGCGATGCCGATTGGGCCGCGCCACTCAAAGACCTTGGCTTCGACCACCTCCAAGGCTATGCCTTCGGCAAGGCCTGCTCGGCCGACAGCTACTCGCCTGGCAGACCGGCGACTCGCCAACTGACAGACGCATCACGATCTGGCCACAGCGGAGCGATTCGGAACGTTACTGAGCGATTCGGAACGATGCTGAGCGATTCGGAACGTTCCTGAACGATGCTGAGTGACTCGGCGGGATGGCTCACCGAAGCGAGGGCGAGGGCGAGGGAGTGCTACTAACCTTGATCGTCTTCACCCGAGCGGGGTGAGCAGCGCCGTCAGGAGCACAAGTTGCCAATTAACGTCACGATCTGGAATGAGTATCTGCACGAAGTGAAGGATCCGGCCATCGCCACGGTGTATCCAAAGGGGATCCACGGGGCGCTCGCCGATGGTCTCGCCGGTCTTGGCGACTTCGTTCTCACCACCGCCACCCTGGCCGAACCGTCACACGGACTCACCGATGAGGTTCTCGCCCGCACCGATGTGCTGATCTGGTGGGCCCACATCGGTCACCATTTGGTCGATGATGCCATCGTCGAAAAGGTGCATCAGCAGGTGCTGAGCGGCATGGGCCTCATCGTGTTGCACTCGGGTCACTACTCGAAGATTTTCCGCAAACTTATGGGGACCAACTGCTCGCTCACCTGGCGCGAAGCCAACGAAAAGGAGCGGCTCTGGGTACTCGAGCCGGCGCATCCGGTCATGGCTGGCATCCCGCCGTATGTCGAATTGGAGGAGGAGGAGATGTACGGCGAACGCTTTGACATCCCCACCCCAGACAAGTTGCTCATGGTCTCGTGGTTCCAAGGCGGCGAGGTGTTCCGTAGTTGCGCCACCTGGCAACGCGGCCATGGTCAGGTGCTCTACTTCCGACCCGGGCATGAGGAACACCCGACGTATTACAACCCCCACATCTTGCGGATCATCGCCAACGGCTGTCGTTGGGGAGCCCGCCAGGTGAACATCTCGACCAACGACGCGCCCAACGTCGAAGCGATCGAATGGGTGCCCGGTGCCTCGGCTCGCGCCGTCGCCGCTGCCAAATCCGGCTCGGAGAGTAAAGGCTGATGGCGCATCGCATCGGCATCATCGGCAGTGGCGGTATCGCGCAGGTACACGTGACGGGCTATCGATCGGCGGGCGCGGAGATCGTGGCCTTGGCCGATGTGGATGCGGGCACCGTGGAGCGCCGTCAGGAGCAATGGCATGTGCACGCCGGGTACACCGACTACCACGATTTACTGAACGATCCCTCCGTTGAGGCGGTTTCGATTTGCACGCCGAACTCATCTCATCACCCGATCACCGTGGCCGCCGCCGCGGCGGGCAAGCACGTGTTGTGCGAGAAGCCAGTGTCGATGAGTCTGGCTCACGCGCAGGAGATGATCGACGCTTGCGAGGCGGCGGGCGTGATTTTTCAGGTCGGTCACCACATGCGCTCGTGGGCTGCGGCCGCCAAAGCCAAGGCCATGATCGACAACGGCGATATCGGCAAGGTCACCTACGCCAGATTTCGCCAGGCCCATGATTGGGCAGGTGCGCCCGAGGTGCGCGGGGTGTTTGGTTCAAAGGCGCATTCGGGCGGGGGCACGCTGCTCGACAACGGCTGTCACCTGATGGACCTCGCCCGGTATCTGGCCGGCGACGTGCGAGACGTGTTCGCCCGCATCGCCACCATCAAGTTCGATATCGAGGTCGAGGACACCGCAGTCTCATCCCTTGGCTTCGCGTCGGGGGCCATGGGTTCGGTCGAGGTCGCCTGGACCGGCACCGGTTGGCAGGAAGCCTTCTGGGTCTACGGCACCGAGGGGTCACTCGAATGCGACAACCGAGTGGGCGCCAACGTGGTGACCTATCGCTCCAGAGGCTCGGCCGGAACAACCTGGGCTGACACCGACGTCACTCGCTTCGACCTGCAAGGCCTACCGTCGCACTCGCAGCATGTCGCCAACTTCCTGGCCGCCATTGAGGGAACCGGCCCGATTGTCTGCACCGGTGCCGATGGCCGTGAAGCGGTGCGCCTGGTGCTGGCCTCTTACGAAAGCGCCGAAACCGGCCGCCTCGTTGCGCTGTAGGTGGCACAGGCAGGCCCGATTTCAAACCTTGGTCGGCGAACGCGTCTGTCGCACGAACCAGACAACCACACTTCACTCTCTTGGGTCCGCTCACCCGCGTCCGACGAAGGGCATCGACGCAGCCATCACGGTCATGAACAGCACATTGGCGTCGGGGGGTAGGCTGGCCATGTAGCGCACGGCGCGGGCCACATCGTTGGCTTCCATGCGTGGCTCGACCTTGACTGAGCCGTCGGCCTGGATGATGCCCGCCACCATCGGCTTGGTCATCGACGTTTCTGCGTTGCCGATGTCGATCTGACCGCAGGTGATGCCGTACGGTCGGCCATCGAGGGCCAGTGACTTGGTCAACCCGGTGATGGCATGTTTGGTGGCCGTGTACGGCGCGGAGTTCGGGCGGGGAGTCTGGGCGGAAATAGACCCGTTGTTTACAATGCGTCCGCCACCCGGCTGCTGGGATCGCATCAAACGAAAAGCCTGCTGCGCGCAGAGAAACGACCCCGTGAGATTCGTATCCACCACCGCCTTCCACTGCGCAAAAGTGAGTTCGTCGAAATCGACCGGCGGTGCGCCGGTGCCAGCGTTGTTGAACAGCAGATCGAGGCGCCCGAACGACGCACGAATCGTGCCGAAGAGGGCATCGACGGAGTCTGGCTCGCTCACGTCGGTGGCGACCCCCACCGCAGTGCCGCCCGCATGTTCGATCTCTTCGGCCACGACCGCGAGAGCGTCGGCCCGACGACCGGCCAGCACGACGGTGTAGCCGTCGGCGGCCAAGCCGAGTGACACCGCTCGGCCGATTCCCGAACCTGCTCCAGTGATCAAGGCGACGTTCATTTCGGCATCGTAGCGATGCGACCTTGCTCAGTGCAGCGGGTGGTAGCCCGGCACCCTGTCATGAGGGGTATCGAGGTACACCTTGGCTTCGGGGGATCCGAGGAATCGGCCGTGGCTCCAGCGGATCTCGACGTGTCCGTCAACGATGCGATCGGGTTCGCCGTTGCGTTGCGCGATGATGGCCTGCCAACGAACCTCGGGTTGTCCGGCCGTGCCGGCCGAGGCCCGGAAGCTGCGAAGTTGGTAGGCCTGAGTCCAGTCCCAGGTGGAATCGACCCGCAGGCGCAGGTGCGCAGCCTTGTCAGCACCGAGCACGAAATACGTGGCCACAGGTATACGCAACATGCGCCATAACAGGGTGCGTTGCGCCATTGGCGATGACAGCGCCGTGTTCCATCGTCGGGCCGACTCGGTGGATACCGCCCGGCAGAGATCTGCCCACGCAGGCTTCAGCGGGCTCGGCAGGACACGGTGAGGCAACGCCGTCTTCAAGGCGGTCTGTTGCACTCGGGTGAGGTTGTGCACCTCGTCCGGCAGTTCGGGCCGCACCTGTTGCCGAACGCCCTCGTCGTGAGCGGGTGGTCCGCCGGGCGCGACGAAGCCCGAGACCGTTTCGTCGTGGGCAGGCAGTTCACCATGCTCGATATAGGCCAGTGCGGCCTCGTAGAACGCCTGGAATTCCGACGGTGCGGTGCTGAGGAACCAGTTGCCGCCGGAGCGTTCCTCGCCCACCAGAAGTCGCTCGAACAGCCGAGGTGGACCCGGATTGAGGAGCACCTTCGACAGGTATTTGCAGCTGATCAGGTACACCCGGTCGATGCGCAGGTCGGCCGGAATCACATCGTCGCCCGGTGGGCGATGCGGGCCTTTCCATTCCACCATGAACGGCCGCCGCCCACGCAACCCGTCACGAGCGGCGAAGAAGGCTTGCCCGTTCGCGAACGCCGTCGCGAACGCGGCTGCCTCGGTGCCGGCCACATGGGTGTCGATGAGGGCATCCCAAACCGCGGGCGCGACATTCACGAGTTGGCGGGGTGGTCGAGCGAACGCCGCGTTGAGGTTGGGGGCCAAAGTGCCAAGGGCCGTGACGATCTCGGTGATCTCGGTACGCGAAGCCGGCACGGCGATCATTACCGCTTCGGTCGGTCGGCCGCGTCGGTGGCCCAGAACCCGGCCTGCGTCGTGGTTGTCCCGGCGGCACATTCGGCCAGTCTGGCCTGCCCGTCGAGCGACAGAATGTCGATGATGTCACTCACCAGTTCGGGCCCGGCGGCGCGCAGCGCCTGGTCACCTTCGCTTCGATGACGAGGCAGGTTGGTGGTCAAGAGCACCAACGGTGTCGTACCCCGAGTCTGTTTCATCGCAGCGGCCCGCCCGAGTGTCTTCCACACCACGTCGCTGCGCAACATGCCGCCGCGGTAATTGGTGAAGGCACCAGCCACATCGAAATACCACGTCGCGCCCTTGGCATCGCTGGCGACATAACTCACCGACGTTCCGGTCTTGGGCATCTTGGCGTCGGTGGCGGTGATGGTGAATCCTGCGACCTCGAGCGCGCTCGCCACCATTTTCGCCGATGCCTTGCCCAGCCTGTGCGCCTCGGCGCGCCCGTCGAGGCGGTCGTGGGTTGGGGGCGGATTGAGAGCCTCGGTTACCCGGCGCCGGGAAGTGTCAACGTAGGCCTGATCGAGGTCGTAGCCCACATAACGCCGCTTCGAGAGCGCGGCGGCCACCAACGCTGAGCCGCTACCCATGAACGGGTCGAGTACCAGGTCGTCTTCGAAGGTGTAGAGGTGGATCAACTGGTCGGGTAACTCCACCGGGAATGGGGCCGGGTGCCCCACCCGCCGGGCGCTTTCGGGTGGCATCGACCACACATCGAGCGACAGCGCAAGGAAATCTTCCGTCATGATGGTGTTGCGGTGCGGCAAGCCTTCGGCGGCGCGTTGCTTTACGGTGCGGGCTCGATCAAAGCGGCCCTTGCTGGCCACGATCACCCGCTCGGTGATGTCGCGTAGTACTGGGTTGGCGGCGCTGCGGAAGGATCCCCAGGCGCATGATCCGTTGGCGCCTTCGCCCTTTTGCCAGATCAATTCGCCCCGCAACAGCAGCCCGAGATCGTGTTCGAGGATGCGAATGACGTCGGCCGATAGGCTGCGGTAGGGCTTGCGGCCGAGGTTGGCGATGTTGACGGCGATGCGTCCGCCTGGCTCCAGCTTTCGTACACACTCGGCGAAGACGGCCGTGAGCATGTCGAGATATTCAAGGTAGGAGGCGGGGATGCCTTCTTTCTCCAACTCCTCCTCATACTGCTTGCCGGCGAAATATGGGGGGGAGGTGACCACCAGCGCCACCGAACCGTCAGCGATGGTGTGCATGAAGCGAGCGTCACCGCACACGAACGGTTCGGCGATCGGGGTGGGGGCCAGCACCGTGTTGTCGTTGGACAGTTCGGGAGCGCGGAACCGGTCGTAAAACGGTGTCGAGTCGTGGCTCTCTCTCGCCCCGACCCCAAAGTTCGACGTCGACGTCTTGCGGCGCGGTGCCATATGCCCTCCTGTGGGTACGCCAATCCTAGCCGGTCATCGCAGCCTCGGCGAACGTCCGCGCGCCCTTCGCCCTTACCCTCGGCACTGGGACCGGATGTGTTCCTGCGAGGCAATCCGGCAGCGCATGGGGAGAAATTGCCCTCGGATCCGCTCGCAGGTTCTACGGTTGGTGCCGTGACGACACCCGATCTCATTACCCCCGACGACAAGGATTGGACGTGGGTGCTGGAACGACCGTGCCCCGACTGCGGGTTCGATACGGCCACCATTTCCGGATCGGATGTGGCCGGGCTCCTGGAAGTCAACGCCGCGGCCTGGAGAGCGGTTCTGCAGCGGCTTGACGTGCGCCATCGCCCCCGCCCCGACGTCTGGTCGCCGCTCGAATACGCCTGCCACGTGCGTGATGTCTACGCGCTGTACGACTACCGACTGCATCTGATGTTGGATGTGGACGATCCGCGCTTTCCCAACTGGAATCAGGATGAAACGGCATTGGCCGAGTGCTACGACCAACAAGATCCGAGTGTGGTGTCTCAAGAATTGACCCGAGCGCAGCAGCGGTTGTCCGCTTCGTTCGCGTCGGTAGTCGGCGAACAATGGCAACGCACCGGTGCCCGCGGTGACGGCGCCACTTTCACCATCGACCGCTTCGCTCGCTATCTGATCCACGACCCGATCCACCACTTGAACGACGTGGGATACAAACCCGTCGCATGAGTAAGACCGATCCGCCATTCAACCTGTGGTCCGGCACGCTCGCCACCCACGGCAGCGACACGCTCAAGACCGAACTACTTGCGGCCGTGCTGGCCGATGAGGTGGCAATGTGCCTGCTTTACTCCGAGCCGAGCGCTGGATCAGACCTAGCCAGCGTGCGTACCACGGCTGTGCGAGACGGCGACACGTGGACGGTAAGCGGCCAGAAGGTGTGGACATCGGCTGCCCAAGATGCCGACTACGCCATGTTGCTGGCCCGCACCGATTGGGATGTGCCCAAGCATCAAGGACTCACGTTTTTCTGGCTACCGATGCACCAACCCGGGGTTGTGGTGCGCCCCCTACGACAGATCACCGGAGACAGTCGGTTCAACGAGGTCTTCATCACCGAGGCACGCATCCCCGACAGTCATCGCCTGGGACAGGTGGGTGAGGGCTGGCGAGTGTTGCAAACCGCCCTGACCTACGAGCGGGCAGTGATGGGCGCCATGCGCCGCTCCGATGTCCCAGCGCCAGCCAAGTCCGCCCCGGCCGAACGAGCGGCGGCCGAATCCGCGCCGGCCGAACGAGCGGCGGCCGATGATCACGCGGCGGCGGCCGAGTCGGCGATCGAATCCGCGCCGGCCGATGATCACGCGCCGGCGGCCGAGTCGGCGATCGGCAAGACGGCCCGGGCCTTCGGGAACATTCCGACGCCTGACGTGTCGCTGGTAAGCCTCGCTCGATCAGTTGGCGTTGCCGGCGACGCCGTGCTCCGTCAACGCATCGCCCGCATGTGCTGCCTGCGCATGGTGAACGAGTGGAACGGCCGACGGGCCGCCGCCGCGACGGGTGTGAGCGGAGCGGCCTTGGCATCGCTGGGAAAGCTGGCCATGTCAGGCATCCTGCATGAGGCCGGACGACTACAGGCCCACATCCTCGGAGTCATCTCGACCCTCGACGGCGATGCCTTTCCCATGGCGCGAGATGCCAACTATTCACAGATGAACGCCTACTTCACCTCGATCGGGGGAGGTACGGATCAGATCCAGCGCAACATCATCGGCGAGCGCATTCTCGGTCTGCCCCGCGAACCCGAGCCCGATCGCCATCTGCCTTTTCGCTCGACACCGTCATGACCCCAACCCGTCGTTGACAATAGATGAGCACAATGGCGACATTCTCGGGGGCGGCAGTCCAGGCAATCCGTGTCGTGTTGTTCTCGGTGTTTTTCAGTGGCGAGTCCCGGGTCTTTGGGCGAGTGTGGCCGGGACTGGCGTTGGGACGGTGCCGGCCACGATCGGGCTAAATGTTCGAGCGAACGCTGTGACCAGGTCGAGTCGGCGGACGTGGCCGACGTGAGTAGATGTTCGTGGTGACGATGCGGTCTTTAGAGTAAGGAACATTATTCATACAGACGACAAGGCGTCGCCCAGGTTCAACTGTCGTCGAGGTCGAAATCTGGTGGTAGAGGATCGATGCGGAGCGAGATGAGTTCCACAGCACCGTCGAGCGTTAACTGGCCGATGATGAGGTAGGTGAAAACGAGACGGCCAACCGAGGACAGGTATCGGTAGTCGTGGCGTCCAGGGATCAGTTCGGAGAGCGCATCGAAACTGGTCGCGAAACGCTCGACGATCTGCAGGAACTCGAAGGATTGAAAGTCATGCGTGGATGGCTCGCCGTTCGGGCGCGTTCCGAAGGGAGTTGCCGGTCTAGATCTTGGAAGAATCCCGCTAATGCCCTGACGACTCGACGCTCGCTGGTCACCCTTGGCGTGACTCGGCGGCTATCCTTGTGCATGGCTTCTATCGTATCGCTGTCCGCCCGTCTAACCATGCAAACCGTCTATCCGTATGATTCGTGTAATTACCGGCGATGTTGAGACGTGTCAGTCGACTTTCGCCTGTTGCCTTGGGGTCGTCGGGAGTGTTCTTGCTGCTGGTGTTGGCGGCTGTGGCACGAGTATGCGTTGTCAGGGTGAACTCGTCAGCGCGAGTGTTTTTCCTGGGCCTTTTGCTGGTACCGATTGTGTTGCACGCCCTGATGTTGGCTCAATGTTTACTGCCCAGAAAGGATCCCAAAGCGAGCTTTGGTGTAGCCATCTCGGCATGGGTCGGCGCAGTGTGGGTTCTCTTCTTGTTCGGGCTGTAGAAGGCCGTTGTGCTCCTCGACCGATGGGTGATGATCGTGGATGTCGAACCGGCCGTCCGGGCGAGGCTCGATCAATCACAGCGCAAGACAGCCCGGGCGGCCGGCGCCAATGCGCTCGCCGGGCTTGACTTCCTGGTGAACTCGCAATGGGAGGCTGGACGGTGGCCCGAAGTAGTGATCGACACGCCCACCAACGACGAGAGCCGAGGAAAGCGCCTACGACGGAGCTACGACCACTTGCGGGCAGTGTGGGGTTGTACCAGGGCCCGGCCGCGGCGGTAGCCACGCCAGACTCGGGTGCGCCAGTGTTCGCGTCGGTCATCAACGGGTGCGCCTTCGCCTCGTAGCCAGCTGTGCATCGTGGCCAACGAGGTGTCGGATCGCACCAGGATGCGGGCCAACGACATCGGGTCGCCGTGTCGTGATGCGAACGCGTTCTTTACCACGCAGGCGGAGGTGAAGCCGGCGGCGGCCACCATGGTGCGCACCGTGCGGTCGTGATAGCCGTGCGGGTAGGCGAACGACTCGATCGATCGCCCGAGATAGTCCTGCAGATCCCGCCGGCTGACAGCGATCTCGAGGCGGGCGGCGCGGCGGCGCACGACATCAAGTTCGGGATGACTGACGGTGTGGGCGCCCAACTCGAAGCCGCCATCAACGAGATGGTGCAAGTCGCTCCACTGAAGGGCGGTTGAGGCCGGCGCGCCGATGCGGGTCGAACGGGATCCGCCCCGCAGGAATCCGGTCGCGACATACAGCGTGGCGGGCATTCCCCGCTGCTGCAGTTGCGGAAGCGCAGCCGTAAGGGTGTCTGCCCAGCCGTCATCAAAGGTGATGAGTACCGGGCGCTCGGGCAAACAGCCCTCCCGGGCCATGATGGCGAACTGGGACACCGTCAGCGCGGTCAGTCCGGCCGCTTCGATGAGGTCGAGTTGACGTGCAAACGTGCGGGAGGACACCGTGAAGTCGCGGATGTATGGCGGCGGATCGTCGCTGACTGAGTGATACACCAAAATCGGTACTCGGTCGGAGACGACCACCTCAGTCACCTGGGTCATGGTTGCCACGCCTGCCGCCGGGCACCGAGCAGCACGCCGGCCGTACCGATGACGGTGAGCAGGCCGAATCCGACCCACGGATGCCAAAGGTGAGCCAGGATCATGGCCTCGGACACCACCACGTCAATGGCCACGCTGCCAGCTATTGCCAGCATGACTCGCACCGGCGTGACGGGTACACCCAGTGTCCACACCCAGGGCAACCCCGGGCACACCAGAAGAAAAGCCACGGCCACCAGCGATCGAATTCCGGCATGGGTGTCGGCCACGCTAAGCAACACCAGCGCTACGGGCAGGAGGGCGAAGATGATCGGCAGGCGCCGCATCAACCCGCTCGTCACGGCCCGACCCGCTGCAGCACGGTGACGTCAGGGTTGTCGAACACCACGGTGAAGCGCGCAGAAGTGCGCAATGCGACACCTATCCGTTCTACCGCACCGACTGGCAACTTGCCGGTCGCCTCCATCTCGACGCGCTGCCCGCGGTTCAAGATGACGTATTCGTTGACGGCGGGTTTGGCGTCGATGGCCGCGTTTATGGCGCCGATGGGGTCCTCGATCAGTTGGAGTCGTGTGCTCGGGTCTTCCGTGCCGAGCCATCGATACTGGTACTGCTCATAGTGAGTGAAGGCCCAGGGCAGGTTCGAGGTGACTCCGATTATCAGTGATCCGGCCGGGGCGTTGTCGTAGAGCCATTGTGAGCCCCGCACCTCCTGGCGAGTGAAGTGAAACATGCGCTCCTTGCCGTAGTAGGCGAACAGCATGCCGACCAACAAGGCCATACTCACCGCGCAAATCAGTACCGCTCGCGGTATCGACCACAGTCGAGTGCCCCACGTCGGAGCCAGCGCAACCGCCCCGAAGAAGGCGGCAGCGGGCAGGGCGAACAGGTACACCCGGAACACGATTTCTCCGCCATAGGACGACGCGCCCAAGAGGCTGAGCGGCACAGCCAGCAACCCGAGAGGTACCCACGACATGCGGGCCCCGCGTAGTCGCACCACCCCGACTGCAGCAAGAAGCAGAATAGAGATCGACAGTGCCCGATCCATCTTGGCGACCAAGAGTTGCCCCGACGACGCCTGGGCTAGGTCGATGAAGGTCGAGTTGGCGTTGCTCGACAGGCTACCCATCGTCTTCAATACCGCCTGCACATTGTCCGACATGAACGTGCGGGCACCGGTCGCCAACCAACCAATGGTGATGATGGCGGAAGATGTTGCGAACAGCCAGCCTCGCCCGCGTCGTAGCAGCGCGAAAACCACGAGTGCCATGGTCATCATCACCGGCGTAAGTTGATGGCTTGAGGCCACCGTGGCCTCCAGAAGGAGCAGCAGCACCGTGGCCGAGCGACGCACCGAGCGGCTGATATCGGTGAGGCTCGGGTCGAGGAACCGCAACCACAGAACAAGAATGACGATATAGAGGATGAAGTTGAGGGCCTGCGGCGCGAAATAGTCTTGGCCGACCCAACTCCCGATATAGAAGATCCACAGAGCGAGGGCCACCAATCGGTTGTCGCGGGTGAAGGACCGGTAGAACGCCGTCAGGGGCGCCAACATGGCCACATTGAAATAGACCGGAGCCCACGACGCGAAGGCCAACGCGCTCTTGGCCCCGGCGAACTTGGTGGCAAATGCCCACAGGGTAAAGAAGCCGGGCCAATTGTGGTACGGCCCCAGCACCGGTTCGCTGGGATTGAGCGCCCCTTTGCGCTGGAAGTATTCGATCACCCCGATGTGCTTCCACGCCCACGAGTAGCGCAGCGTGCCGTACACCATGGCTGGCGTGCCATGAATCAGCACGATGAACATCAAGATGTGGGCGGTCCGCAGCCAGTTCGGACAACGCTCATCCACAAGCGTCCACACAAAGCTGATGACGATGAGGCCGAGCGACAAGAACCAGCCAAGGGGTAACACGCTGACCAAGCCGGTATCGGTCATCTGCTCCGGGCGCACCTGCGGAATGTCGGCGACCATGGCGACCGCTGCCGCCAGCAATAAAACCAGCGGTCCGGGGGCGGCGTCGATGACCGAGCGAAGCCCGCTGATGGGATGGAGTCGGTGGTCGGTGACTATTTCAGATGCCATGCCAGCACCGCCTCGATATTGGCATGCACCCACAATCTATGGGTGCGGTAGCGATGGGATTTCTCGACGTTGTTCACCACATGGCTGAGCCACGCCAGGCGCACCAGCGTGTCGAGGGCCGGGGCCTGCTCTCCGTCAAGGGAGCGGGCCACGGCCAGAACCTCACGTTCGGTCTGGCTCAATGGTGCACCAGACAGAAGTTGCAGCACGCACTGGCCGAGCGGTGCCCTTAACGTGGACATGCGGGTCGTGAGCAGGTAGTGCACGATGTCGAGGGTGGCCAGACCGTGGGGGACGGCACCGTCCCAGTCAAGTATTCCCGACACAACGACATGGTCGGCGTCCACCAAGATATTGCCCGCCCAATAGTCACCATGGGTCCAGCAGCGCCACGCAATCCGATCCTGCAGCCCGTCGAGACACGCCTGGCGGGTGGCCACGATTGCTTGGTGGTGCGAGCCGGAGTGCAGTACCGGAACCAGATCCTCGAGGCGGGCGAGAGGATCCTCCACCAAACTTGTGAGCAGGCGGTCGCCGATTCGTTCCCGTCGGCCGGTGGCCCGATGCAGCGGGCTAATGGCCTTCATGGCGGCCAGGGTCAATGCGTCGGCCCGTACCGGGTTTTGCAACTGATGCACCCCGGTCGTACCCGGTAGCGCCCGTTCGATCACGAACGCTCGCCCGTCCTGAACACCGCGAGTAACGGCCACCGGTAACAGTTGCTGCCAGTTCAAGGGCACGTTTGGCTCAGTGCGAAGCGCGGTCAAGATCTCACTTTGGCGCGAGAGCACCCGGGCCGCGGCCTCGGTTCGAGCAACCTTGATGAAGACCCGGTCGCAGCGATGCGGGTGTACCTCGGTAATGGTGAGGTCACTGACCGTTGGGATGGTAACGCCCGGCCCCATCAAGCCGGCGTCGGCCATAATGCGCTCGGTCAAGGCCGACACAGCCGACGATGGCGCAGTCACACGCAGTCGGCCAAAGCCGATCAGCAGCGGCGCGCTGGCCACGACGGCGTGCACTTGAGCGAGCCAGAGCGGCAAGGGCCGAGCGTCCTCGGCCATCCACAGCGGTCGAAGATGTCGGTAGTACACCACCGCACCGATGGTGCATTGCGCAATCAGCCAGGCCCATCCCACACCGACGATGCCGAGGGGTTTCACCAACAGCCAGGTCAGCACCAGCACCAGGGTGCTGATTCCGGCCACGATCGTGAACACCCGCATCATCTGCTGGCGAGCGCGAGCCACGCTGACGGCCAGGGCGGTAGCCACGTTTGGCACCGCAGACAACGCCAGTAGTCGCAGTACGGGTGTGGCCGTGTGTCGGTAGTGCGAGCCGAAAAGCTGCAGGATCAGCGGCGCACCCACCACCATCAACAAGGCCAGTGGCACCGTGAGTCGCATGGTGTGATGCCACGCCTGTCGACTGAGCGAGCCGGTCGTGGTCGGGCTGGCTGCGGCTTCGGCCACCAGGCTCTGCCCCATGCCGACCGAAACCAGATAAAGGGCGTACGCCATCGACCAGGCCAACGAGAACGACGCGTTGGCGCTGGTGCCGACCACGTTCAGAATGAAAAGCGGTACCAGCAAGGTGGCGGCCATCCAACACAACGAGGAGGCGTAATCGGCCCCGACGTAGCGCATGAGATCGACTCGGGGTGAGGTGACGACACTGTCTTTCGGTCCGGGAATACCGCGAGTGAAGATGCCGATGTTGGTGGGTACCACCGACACGATGAGGGCCAGCGCCCATGATAGGAACACCCCTGACATGGGGAATCGTTTGGCCAACGTCACGAGGAACACGATCTTGGCCACCGCGAACACACCGTTTTCGACCGGGATCCACACGGCCCGACGCATGCCGGCCAGCGCACCGTCCTGCAGCAAAAATGCGCACCAGGCCACCGTTGAGAGGCCGAACCCCACATACAGCCACCGCCGACTGGCCAGCGGGAGTAGGGCCGGCGCCCACAGTCGCAGGCCGGCGACGAAGACCACACTGGCGGCGAGGCCGACCACCAGAACCACTACGTACGACAGCATGACGTTGCGTCGAAGCTGCTTTCCTCCGGCCGGGATGATGCGAATAAGTGCATTGGGCAGGTTGAGGCTCGCCAGGCCGCCTACGAACATCATCGCCGACACCGCGGTGGCGTTGGTACCCAGAACTGCAGGCGCGTAGGTGCGGGCGGCCAGGATCCAATACAGCACCCCGAGCGCGGAGGTCAACGACGAACTCAACGCAATGGCACGCCCGTTGCGCAGCAGTGACCGGTGCGCTGCCCCTTCGTTGGGGACGGCCTCGGCCGTCGAGACGGCGGTCATCGTTTGGTGGTCCGAACACCGTGACGCACTGGCACTGCCAGAGCGAGCATCTCTAAAACGAGGTCGCGGCGCGAACCCTGTGCTGCGCTGAGAACCCGTTGCAGCAGCACGGCGTCGCGTGGTTGGCGAGGCATCGCACACGACGCACAGTCGCCGGGTTGGTGTCCGATCAATTCGCCGACTGCATCGGCCAGTCCTCGTTGATAGGGCCGCGGCGACACCCGATGGGCGGCGGCCTTGGCCGAACTGTCGGCGTGGGCCGGTACCACGGCGCGACTGGCCATCGCCAACATAACGGCATCGGCGGCGGTGTCACCCACGGCCAGTTCGATGCGCCGTTCATCGAGGGCATCACACAGATCGCTCAACCCGATGGCTTTGGTGATGCGCTCGGGTACGAGATCGAATTGCGCGTCGCCGCCAATGACCCGAAAGGTACCCGGGTTGTCGGCCAGTGCGTGCTCGATGGCGTGCAACGCCAGTTCGGCTGCGCTGCTACCGCGGCGCACCACGCATCGAAGCGACGTGACGCGATCGTCGTCGAGGTGCACGCGGTGGTCGCTCAGGAGGCGTTGTCGAAGGGTGGCTAGGTCCCTTGACTCCTCGGACGTGAGCAGATGCCGGTCACCGAGCGGACCGCCGACCGACGCGCCGTATTCGGCGACGATGCCGGCCAGCGGGTAGTCGCGACGGCGACCCTGCACCTCGGCGAAGCCACGGCCCGTTACCAGGACGGGTCGCACGCCATGTCGACACAAAGCCCGCAAGGCCAGCAAGCTTTGTGCGGTCGGCGCTGCGAAACCCATGGCGTCGGATT
>JAYTVF010000083.1:0-2286 GCA_043744155.1 Acidimicrobiia bacterium
GGCTATACAGCCAAGGTTTCCTTCGCCGAAGGGATGGCCCGCTTCGCCCACGCCGAACTCCGGGCACCCGTCGTTCGGGTCGCAGCCGCTCCAACGGAATCCTCGGCGCCGGTCTCTCTTTCTTCGGCGGCCCGACGATGAAGCTGCTGCCGGCACACACCGAAACCCGAATCAACCACATCACTATCGGGGCCGTTCGCATTGTTGCGGGTCTGTTGTGGTTGTCCAACCTCGAGTGGAAGCGCCCCGGAGATTTCGGTCGCACCCAGAAGAATGGCCTCTACAAGTATGTCGACGCCGCCATCAGCCATCGGGTATTCGCACCGTGGTCGTGGATCGTGGAGCACATCGTGTTGAAGCAGTACACGCTGTTCGGTTGGTCGACACTGCTCATCGAATCGGCCCTGGCCGCCCTGTTACTTCTCGGGCTCTGGACACGCCCCGTTGCTCTGCTGGGTGCCGCCAACTCCGTCGCGATCGGGCTGTCAGTGCTGCACTATCCGAACGAATGGCCCTGGTCGTATTACCTCATGATTGGCCTGCACCTCATCCTGTTCGCAACTGCAGCGGGAAACCACCTCGGCCTTGACGGCGTGCGACGGGCCGGGCCTGCGGCTCGGGCTCGCGCCGTCACGGTCCTCGGAGCCGTCGCGGTCGTCGTCGGTATCGTGGCGTTCATTCGTGTCTCGGGTGGCACTGCCTTGGCTGCCGAGCAGGGCCAGATGGTCGGGTGGGCCGGCGGCGAGATGAAACTGCTGTGGTTCAACCCACTAAGCGCATTGCTGAGTGCGGTGTTCGGCATCATCGCGGTGCTGTCGGTACGACTGCATCAGGGCCGACTGTTGTGGATATCGATTGGCGGTTTCGCACTGATGGCCCTGCAGGTACTGGCTCAATGGCGTTATCGCGGTGGCAACTGGACCGGCGGATTCTTGGGCGCCACCGGGCCGAACTTCGCCTTCTGGGCCATGTTCGCCATCGGGCTAGCCGTATGCGGACGGTCATCGTCAACACCGGACTAACGCCCACCGACGTGCTCGAGGCTGACGCCACGAGGCCCTCGACCCGGGAACAGAGGCGAAGACTCGTCCCATTGTTGGCCGTAGCGGTCGTGGTCGTCAGCGTGACGTGGGGCTGGAAGGTGCAGCGTGACCCGAACGTAAAGCTGGGCGCGGCACCCCTGGTCGGCCGCTGGCATGCTCGCTGGGGTATCTCGCTTGTGTTCGCGGCGGGGGTGGCTGGCGCAGTGATCACCTGGGGTCCTTACTTGGCTGCGCGGTTACGCTTCGGCTTGGTGAGGGTTGTCAGCGCACTCGTTGGCACTCTGTTCACTTTTGTGTTGGCTGCGTCCGATGGTCTCAGCCATGTGTTGGACCCTGTCGTGCATCGCACCGAGTATTGGGCGAACCTCGCGACGCTGCCCGATGCCAGCACCATGCTTCATCAGTACGGCACGCAAGAGTTTTTGCTGCGCTACAGCGTGCACGCCAAGGGTCATCCACCGGGGTTCCTTTTACTGCTCAAGGCCCTCGCCGCGCTGGGCATGGGTCGGCCGTGGGTGACCGGATCATTGTCGTTTCTCGGGGTGGCCGTCGTCATCGTTGCCGTGCTCTCCACCGTGGGTATTGTTGCAAGCGAAACAAGAGCGCGCCAGCTCGCGCCCTTTCTCGTGGTGGCTCCCTACGCCGTGTGGATGGGCACCTCGGCCGACGCGTTCTACACGGCCGTCGGGGCCGTAAGTCTGCTGCTTCTGGTCCTGGCAGTGCGCCAGACATCGCAGCCGAGTCGGGCGGTTCTGGCCCTCGCCGGTGGCGTCACTCTCGGGATGCTGCTCTTGCTCACCTATGGCGCCGTGATGTTCGGCCTGGTCGCCTTGACGGTGGTGGTCGGGTACCGCTGGCATGACCGCCAAGGCTTGACGGGCGTGTTGGCCATCGCGGCAACAGGTCTTGTCGTCGTCGTGGCGGGCTTTGGCCTGGCTGGATTCTGGTGGTTTGACGGTGCCGCCGTCACCCGAAGCTTCTACTGGGGTGGCACGGCTCAGTTCCGTCCGGCGGGTTACTTCGCCATCGCCAACCTGGGTGCGACCCTCATCGCCATCGGCCCCGCGGCAGTTTTCGGCATCAGCCGATTGACCGATCGTCGGGCGTGGCTCATCGTCGCTGCCGGGGCACTGGGACTGCTGGCGGCCGACGCGTCGCAGTATTCCAAGGCCGAAGTCGAGCGAATCTGGTTGCTGTTCTACCCTTGGCTAATGACCGGTGCTGTCGCGCTCGCGCATCCGCG
>JAYTVF010000084.1:0-7429 GCA_043744155.1 Acidimicrobiia bacterium
GCACCAAGAGCAAGGTCTCGCCCTCGAAGGTCGTTGCCCCCGGGTTGAAGACGGCGTTGACGATGTTGGGCCACTGACGGGCGGTGAGGATCGGGTTCCCCTCGTAGCGAGTGAAAACTTCCCGGATATCGTGCATCACGTTCGTCGCTTGGGCTTGGCGCTGGCAATCTTGCGAACTTCATCTCCGCCGCCCCCCTCGTCGCCGTTGGTAGGCGCATCACGTGGTGCGTGATCATCCGTGGGAGTTACACGCGATGGTTGGGGGTCGGGCGATGGTTCCTTGCCCTCGTCAACATTTCTCATCATCTTCTTGCGATACCCACATTGTGCCGGTACCAACCATTTGGCCGAAGGGCCAAGTGTGTTTGCACGGCTCTCGGAAGGCGGTTGGGCGTCACAAGGGGTTTGGACGTTCGCTGTGGCGGGTAGAGGACCGATGTGACTGATGCTCCACGTCCTGAACGGTTGGAGCGAGCAAGCCCTCTCGGTCCGAATGGAGACCCCACCGGGCCGATCCGTCTTCAGGAATCCTCGGTCGAGGACGGACACACTCGAAGTTGGGCCGATGTGCCCTGGCGCACCATCATCGCCACCATCTGTCTTGTGGGCGCGGCTCTGCTCTCCGTTTTGATCGTGTACATCGCGTCGCGGATCGTGATTTGGATTGCCGTTGCGACTTTCTTCGCCATCGTGTTGGCTCGACCTGTGGGTTGGGTTCAGACGCGCTTCGGGCTTCGGCGCGGCGCATCGATCACCATCGTCGTGGGTCTTTCGCTGGCGCTATTCGTCGGGTTGATGGCGCTATTTGTCATGCCGGTGCGCAGCCAGGCGATCTCGGCTCTTACCGATATGCCCGGTACCATCAAAAGTGCGGCCGACGGGCGCGGGCCGTTCGGTCGACTGGTGACCAAACTCAACTTGGAGAGCCTGGTTCGCAACAACGAGGCGGCGCTCGACCGAGCGGCACGTTCGGTACAGACATCCTTGCCCGGGGTGATCGGATCGACAATTCAAACAGCCTTGGCGGTCATCACGATTGCCGTCATGACCTGCCTCATGCTTTCGCAATCCCCATCGCTGCGACGCACAGGATTACGGCTTCTTGCCCCGAGGCACCGCGATCTCGCTTCCCATGTGGCCCACGACGCCGCCCTTGCCGTGAGTGGCTTCATGATCGGCAATCTGTTGATCAGCCTGTGCGCAGGAGTTGCGGCCTTCACTTTCCTGCTTATCGCTGGCGTCGGTAGTCCGCTCATTCTGGCGCTCTGGGTGGCTTTTGCCGATCTGATACCCCTTGTTGGCGCCACCCTCGGGGCCGTCGTTGCGGTGGTGGCCGCCTTTTTTGTGTCACCGACGATCGGCATCATTGCCATCATCTTCTTTGCGCTCTACCAACAGTTCGAGAACAGCGTGCTGCAGCTGGTCATCATGTCCCGTACAGTCAGGGTCAATCCACTGATGGTGTTGGTCAGCGTATTAATCGGGGTCGAACTCTTCGGTGTCATCGGAGCGCTTTTGGCGGTGCCGCTCGCCGGGGCGATTACGGTGTGTGCGAAGGAACTGTGGAGAATCCGCCCGTCAATCGCTGACCAGTTGATCATCGTCGGTGACAGCGCGGCGGCGAGTGGCTTCGACACCGTCGGTCCGCAACCGAAACGGCCATGGCGCACCAAACTGCTCGCCTTTCGCTCCTGGTTGCACAAACCGTTCCGCGACTGAGATCTGCCCGCCATCGGTCATGGTGACACCGTTCGGTCTACGAGGCCGAGCCGCTATGCTTCGTCTTGGTGTTTGACCACCTGGAGAGTCACCATGCATGTCGTCGGTTCGGACCTCACACGTCCGGTTGCCATCATCCTGTTCTCTATCCACGGTGACATCGCATACATCAACGCGTACGCGTTGGCCCTGCTCAAGCCGCGAAGCGCAGATGAATCTCGGAACCTGTTTCATCTCCTCTCCCAGACATGCCCGGATGTGGAGCGGGCGACACGAAGCCACGCGAGAGGCATCGGCTCCGTCGCGGACGATCAGACCGTTCGCATCCAGGATGAGACGACCTTCCGGTGGTGCTCGTGGTCGGTGCAATGTATCGCCGCCGATTCGTTCCTGTTTACCCTAGTTGACGCCGCAGCATCAGATCTGACGTCGAACGGATTGCGAGAAAGTCGGTTGCGATCGGTTTTCGAATCGATTGACCAGGCCTACTGTGTGTGCGAAATCCTCGTTGATGGTCAAGGGGAGCCGATCGACTATCGCTTTCTGGAAATAAATCACCTGTTCGAGAAGTCCACGGGCCTATTAGACCCCGTCGGCAAGACGGCGCTGGAATTGGTTCCAGACCTTGAGCCCGTGTGGGTGCAAACGTATGGTCGGGTGGCTTTAGGCCAGGAGTCCGTGCGCTTCCGAGAATGGTCAGACGCACTTGGCCGTTCGTTCGACGTCTTTGCCGTGCCGCTCCAGCCACGCGGCTGTTTCGCGGTTTTGTTCAAGGATGACACGAGCGAGCATTCGGCTGAACAATCGCTGCGTCAAAGTGAGCAGCGTTTCCGCGATCTGGCTGATCAGCTGCCGCTCATGGTGTGGGAAGTGGATGCTCACCGCCGTCTCACCTGGGTAAACCAGACGCTTTGTGAGTATTTCGGCGCCAGCCGATCGCAGGTCTGCCATCGAGATTGGCGGCTTGAGACCCATCCAGACGACGGCGGGGCGTATATGTCAGATCTGACCGCAGCCATCGCCGCAGAGGAGCCATTTCGCGGTGAGGTTCGTGCACGGCACGCCAGTGGCCAATGGCGGTGGATCGAGTCGTGGGCGGAGCCGCAACGTGACGAAGGCGGTGTCTACATTGGCCACCTCGGTGCGAGCGCCGATGTCGACAAGCGCGTCGCTGCCGAACAGGATCTTGCCCAAATTGTCGTCCGTGAACGTGCGACTCGGCAACGAGTCGAGCTTCTACAGCGAAATGCCATCAACCTCGCCGCGGCCAACACCGTGGCTGAGGTCGCCGAATCGGTGCTCAGCGATTTGAAGGAAGCGATGGGAGTCGAACTGGCCGCTCTGAATATTGTCCGCGACGGGGTCGTCCTCATCTTGGCGTCGCAGGGAACCGATGTCGGTGCCATCGAACGCAACAGTGGCATCGGCCTGGACTCGAATCTGCCTGGCCCGGTGGCTATTCGTACCAATAGCCCGATTGTGCTCGATTCGATCGAAGACATACTCGCGCGGTTTCCTGATGTCGCCGCCAGCCAATACATCGTTGAGTCAATTGCTGCGCTTCCGATCCGTTCGGGAAGGGGGTCGGTTCTGGGGGCACTTGTCGTGGGTTCGCCCGAGCGTCATTGGGTCGATCAAGCGGCGCTCAGCCTGCTCATCGCGATCGCCGGTCAGACCGGGCAGGCGCTCGAACGAGCCAGTCTCCACGAAGCGGTGGTTGAGGCCCGTGAGAAGGAGCACGCCATCGCCGTTCGGCTGCAGCGAGCCCTTCTGCCCGACAGAGTCGTGCAGCATCCCACGATGTCTATCTCGGCCAACTACATCGCAGCCAACGACCTCATGGCGGTCGGCGGTGACTGGTACGACACGTTCAGATGGTCGACAGACCGAGTGGGCGTTGTCGTCGGCGATGTGGTGGGCCATGACATTGGCGCAGCAACGGTCATGGGACAACTGCGTGCCGGTGTTGCCGCGCTGGCGTCATTTACTGAGGCCAAGCCCGAAGCGATTCTGGCGGCGTACGACCACTGCGTGCGCAACAACGGCAACACCTTCGCTACGGCCGCAAGCGTTGTCGTTGACACCACCTGCGGAATGGTTGCATATAGCTTGGCGGGACATCCACCGCCCCTACTAGTGCACCCCGACGGCAGAACCGCTTGGTTGGATGACGCCCTTTCGCCCCCCCTTGTCTCGGGCGAGACGTACGCGCAACGATGTGCAACGGCGCAGCTCGAACCCGGGTCGACGATCGTGATGTATTCCGACGGTCTCATTGAACGCCGAGGTGAATCGCTCGATGTCGGCCTCGCCCGACTGCAGCGGGCCGGCTCGCTGTATCGTGAGGCGAGCACCGAAGAACTATCGGTGCTGCTCATCGACGAGATGACAGGGCAGACCACCGTACGCGACGACATCATCGTGGTCTGCGCCCGTTGGACACCTGTCGAAGGAGCGTGAACCGGACAACTTCACCCCTGCAAAGGGTTCAGACCGTGCCAGGCCTGGGCGCCCGATAGCCAACCATCGGAGCCTTTGCTCCGATCCTCACCTATTCGAGGCGAAGGGTTTCATGCTGCGTCGTGTGCTGGCGTTCGACCTTGATGACGCGCTTCCCAAATGGACGATCGGCAATCCGCTAACTCGAAATACTTCGGCTGCCGATAGTCGTCGCTGCCTCACAATCGAAGCTGTCCAACCTTCCGTTCAATTCGCGAAGCGTTGATGCGATCAGCCGACCAACATGAACTTGGCTCGTGCCGATCTGCGCCGCAATCTGCTCCTGACTCATGTCTTCGAAAAAGCGAAGATAGATTATCTTGCGTTCTCGTGGACGTAGTGTGTCAAGAAGTTGCAGCACGACCTCGTGATTTAGGAGAGCCTCATAGGCGGTCTCCTGTCGAGTAATCTGACCGCTCCCGGTCGGGTCTAGCGGATGGGCTCGGTAGGCGTTGTTTGCCTCAAGTGCCTCGATAACCGCATCGGGCGAAGTGCGGAGGTGATCGGCTATTTCAGAGATCTGCGGCGATCGCCCGTGCCGTTTGACCAACTCCTCATGCGCGGTATTCACCGCCGATCGTATGTCTTTGGCGCGACGTGGCACATGTACACTCCAGGTGTGATCCCGGAAGTATCGACGGAGTTCCCCCAGTATGGTAGGCGTGGCGTAGGCACCGAACTGCACGCCGTGCGCCGGGTCGAACCGTTCTACCGCCTTCAAAAGCCCTAGACGGGCCACTTGCAACAGGTCGTCGAAGGGTTCGCCTCGGTCGACAAATCGCCGCGCGCTTCGCGCCGCGATCCACAGGGTCTTATCAATTATCTCGTCACGTACTGAAAGGTCGCGAGAGACGGTGTAGCGCTCAAAGAGCTCTTGGAGTCGCGCTTCGGCATGCTCGTCTAGTGGCAGGGGTGGCATGACTATCCGGCGGATTTGTGAGAAATATCCGCCACGATGTGAACATGATCGTCAACCATGTTGATGGAGTATTCAGTGCATACCTCAGCCAATACAGCGCGACAGAGCACAAGATCCGGGTGTAGGACATCCAACGACTCAACCATTGTTCGCCCGGCGACGCGGATGCCAAGGGTTTCGGTGGAGATATGGAAGTCGACCGGAAGCCCTCCGCCATGCTCAATGAGCGCGATAAGAACTTCACTCACCGCAATCTTGACGTCTTCAATCTCGTCGACGGTGAAACCGGCCAGCGACGCAAGTCCGCTGGCAGCCAGTCGCAGCACCCGAGACAATGAAGGTTCAGGAGGAACTCGGATCTCGATCGGTCCAATAACCGCGACATCGATCATGAGCGATACTCGATGAGGAAGCGTTCGCATGTCCCCGTGATCTCGAGTAGTCGCTGTACTTCTGGCCCCACCCCCCGAAGCACCGCCACACCTCCACCTTCGTTGGCTCGGCGACTCGCATTCAGCAAACTACGCAAGCCAGACGAGTCAATGAACGTCACGTCCGTGAGGTCAAGTGTCAATGCGCCGGCGTTGGCCGTGTCCCGAAGGGCATTGTCCAGAATCGGACCCGCAGAGATATCAAGTTCTCCGCGCACGACGATCGTGCCCTCGTGATCAATGCTGACGGTGAGAATTTCGTTCCCCGTGCCGCCTCTTTCCTCCACCACAGTGCCCCTCCTCGTTGGTGATGAATACTGCGAACAGACCTACCCTGCTTATGAGACTGGTATCGCGGCATGAACCGCAGATTCGAGTCTCAGGGCCATGTGCGACCAATCGAGATGCCCGAGAACTGCATCGACCCACCCAGCTCGCTCATTCCGATACTTCAAGTAGTACGCATGTTCCCACACGTCTACGACGGTGAGAAGCGTGCTGTTCGCCACGACGTCTCCTTGGTGGTCGTGCAGCTGGTTGATCTTGAGCGACTTCGACGTGGAATCGTAGATTACCGCTCCCCACCCTGAACCCTGGACACCCATGCATGCCGCCCTCAGAAGATCAAGCATGCGCGCCAGCGATCCGAAATGTTCTCGAATCTGCCCTTCGAGTTCTGCACTCGGTGCCCCAGCTTCGTCGGGCGACAGACTTCTCCAGAAAAGGGAGTGCAGGACATGCCCGCTCACATTGAAGGTCAAGTTGCGTTGCAAGGCCGCCACGAGGCGAGCGTCGCCGGGGTCAACGCTCTGCAAGCCGTCGGCCGCCTCATTGGCACCTTTTACGTAAGCTGCGTGGTGCTTGTCGTGGTGGAGGTGCAGCGTCTCGGCCGGACACCAGGGTTCCAGGGCGTCGTACCCGTAGTCGAGAGTTGGTAGAACGTAAGGAGTGGACGTCATGTGGCTCCTATACCCCCGAGAGGACCTCGACCAAACCGGCTCGAATAAACAGCCTCGACGGAACAGTGCTTCAGAAGTGATGATGGTCCGGCCGACCTAACTGGTCGGCGAGCAGCGGTTCGCTCGGCGATGCGCGTAAACGGTGTCGCCAATGTTTGAGCGCACAGGGTTGCGGGTACTGGCGTTCTCGCACCTGTCGCTCTACAGGGGGCCGTCGCGGCCCGCGATGAGGTGAACGACATCCTTTCAACGAAATGACAAGCCGATGAGTGAAGTCATGGGCAAGGGCAAGTGAAACAGCTGACGCGGTTGAAGCACATGCCTCATTGACCCGCAGAATGTTTGTGATCTAATGCAAGTCTCGTCTCATCACGACACGGGTCCCACCTTTACCGTAGTGGACTTCTACGTGATCCATTATTTTTCGCATCAGCTCAAGACCGTGGCCCCGATCTCCGGAGCCACTCAGCGACGGTGGTTTCCAGACGCCAGAGTCGCAGATCTCGATGTGAAGTATTTGGTCGGTAACTGAGAGCGAAATGTCGATCTCTTGCGCGAAATGCAGGCTTGCGTGCTCGATGGAATTTGCCGCCGCTTCACCGACGGCGAGTACGACGCCAGCAGCATCGCCCGCATGTATGTCGGACAACCATGATGTCATCGCATGTCGCATCGGCGCGAGCGCGCGTGGGTCGGCGGCAAGTCGATAACGAAATGAATCTCCCACGATGGGCATGCTATTGCCTGGCAACGGTCAAGGGGCTGACCGTCTGGCCAACAGCGGATCAGTTTGATCGTTGTCTGGACGTCGTTCGATGTGAAGAACGCGTGCCGCCGCCGAAGCAAAAACCGACCATGGCGAAACTCACTGCGGGAGCACGTCGACCGAGCTTATCGAGGCC
>JAYTVF010000085.1:0-2271 GCA_043744155.1 Acidimicrobiia bacterium
AACTACGTGCACCATCAGGTGCTGTACGTCTCCACCGAGACCTTTCTGAATGAGTACGTTGACGCCATCCGCACCAACTCGACTGCGGATTTCAAGCGCCGTTATCGCGATGTCGACGTGCTGCTGATTGACGACATCCAGTTCATGGAAGGCAAGGAAGGGCTCCAGGAGGAGTTCTTCCATACCTTCAACTCGCTGCATGGCGCCAACAAGCAGATCGTGATCTCCTCCGATCGGGTGCCTGACGCTATTCCTACCCTCGAGGACCGGTTGCGTGGTCGCTTCAAGTGGGGGCTCATCACCGATATCCAGGCCCCTGATCTCGAAACCCGGCTGGCTATCTTGCGTAACAAGGCTGAGCAGGACGCCGCACCCGTGGCCCCCGACGTGCTCGAGTTCATCGCCACCCACATCACCAACAACATCCGTGAGCTCGAAGGCGCACTCATTCGGGTCACGGCCTACGCCAGTCTCAATCGCGTGCCGATTTCGGTGCACCTCGCCGAACGTCTGCTGGGCGACATCGTGGCCGGTCATCAGCCAAGAGCGATGACCCCTGAGACCATGCTCGACACCATCGCAAAGTTCTTCGGCTTCTCGATCGACGCTCTGTGCGGCAAGAGCCGACAGCGCCCGCTGGTCATTGCCCGCCAGATGGGGATGTACGTTTTTCGTGAGCTGACCGACCTGTCGTTCCCCGCCATTGCCCGCTACTTTGGCGGTCGCGACCACACAACGGTGATTCATGCCGTGGACAAGGTGCAGAAGCTGATGAAGGAGCGTCACCAGGTCTATGACCAGGTCACCGACCTCATTCAGGTCATCAAGGGGCCAGCATGAGCTTGGGGATAGGGTCGGGGACAACGTTGTGGGGATGTGGGGATGACGCAGTGGACATCTCCGCGTTGTCCACTGCGCCGTCCGGCCAAACGCACCGCATGTGAGGATTGGGGATGAACCTGGGGACAGCAAAATGAGCTGTGACCAGCGCCGATAGGGGTTCATCCCCAATCCACAGGGCTTATTACCATTATTAAAGAGATAGATCGACCAATGTTGAAACGGGGGCCTCGACTCCCGGGTGACCAAAAAGGAAGGAACGGACGTGAAGTTCCGTTGCGAACGAGATGTACTAGCCGAAGCACTGGGCACCGCAGGCCGAGCGGCCACGGGGCGCACCGGCGCGCTACCGGTTTTGTCGGGGGTGCGGCTGGAACTGGTGGAGGATCAACTCACCATCACCGGCACCGATCTTGAACTGACGATCCAGGTGACGCTCACCGTGGCGGGCGAAACCAACGGCGCTTGCGTCGTTCCGGCCCGACTGTCGGGTGACATCGTGCGCTCGCTTCCCGTGGGAGCTGTGTCATTTGACGCCACCAACGAAGAAGCCCGCATCAGCGCAGGTCGTTCGGCCTTTGGTGTTCGCACCATGGCCGTCGAGGATTACCCGCGGCTGTCGACCCCGGCCGCCAACGCTGTGCAACTCCCGGCCGCGGCCCTGGCCGAAGCGGTCAAACAGGTCGTTCGGGCCGCCAGCAAAGACGAGAGCCGGCCGCTGCTGACCGGTGTGCTGCTTGCCGCCGAGAATGGGGGTCTGCGGTTGGTAGCCACCGATTCCTATCGCCTGGCTGTGCGCGACCTTCCCGACGCTGCGGTGCTTGGTGCCGATCAGCGAGTGCTGGTGCCCTCCCGAGCGCTGCATGAGTTCGCCCGGGTGGCGGGTGGCAGCGATCAGGTCACGCTTCGCCTCGGTGAGCGCGAGGCCACCTTCGAAGCAGGAGGGGTTCGGCTCACCACTCGGCTGATCGAAGGCGATTTCCCCAACTATCGCCAGCTCATCCCGAACAGCCACCCGAACCGGCTCACGGTCAATCGCGACGCGCTGCTCGCCGGCATCCGGCGCGTGAAGTTGTTGGCCCGTGACGCCACGCCAATTCGCATGTCATTTACCGCCAATCGTCTCGATCTCGCCGCCACCACCCAGGACATCGGCCAGGCCACCGAGAGCCTTGACGCCACCTTTGACGGCAGCGACATGACCGTGGCGTTCAACCCTGATTATCTCTCGGAGGGGGTCGACGCAGTGGGCGGCGAGGATGTGGTGCTCGAAACGCTTGACGCGCTGAAGCCCGCAGTGGTGAAGGGTAGCGACGCCAACGCCTTCCTGTACCTGCTCATGCCGGTGCGGGTGCCCTAGGTCCGTGCTGGTTCGCACCCTAGAGCTGACCGATTTTCGAAACTACGCGCAAGCCGATCTGTCGTTTGCCC
>JAYTVF010000086.1:0-7370 GCA_043744155.1 Acidimicrobiia bacterium
GAGAAGCGGGTCACCGCCTACCACGAGGGCGGACATGCGCTGCTGGCCACCGTGCTGCCCAACGCCGACCCGGTGCACAAAGTCACCATCCTGCCGACAGGTATGGCCCTTGGTGTCACCCAGCAACTCCCCGAGGAACGACATAGCTACTCGAAGTCGTTCATCGAGGACATGATCTGCGTGATCATGGGTGGACGTATCGCCGAAGAGGTGGTGTTCGCAGCCCGTACCACCGGGGCCTCGAACGACCTCGAGCGGGCCACAAGCTTCGCCCGTCGCATGGTGCGTGAGTGGGGTATGAGCGAAAAGATCGGGCCGATGGCATGGGCCAGTCAAGGTGCGGTGTTCCTTGGCGAGGACCTCATGACGCAGGGCCGAGAGTTCTCAGACGACACCGCCCGAGTCATCGACGTCGAGATCGAAAAGATCCTGCGCGAGCAGGAGAATCGAGCGCGAACCTTGCTGCTGCAGCATCGCCCGGGTCTCGATCTGGTGGCGCGTGCCTTACTCGAGCGAGAGACGATTGACGGCACCGAAGTCGCTCACCTGATTCAGCAAGGCCTTTCCTCACCCGTCACGGCCTAAGAAATCGGGGCGGCGTCGCACTGGGCGCCGCCTTGACATCACCCGATGAGCTGGGACAGCGTCACTGGCCGGAGCGACTTCGACTTCAGATGTTCCAAGATGGCAGGTAGTGCGTCAATGGTGTTTTGATGGTCGAAGTGCAGGCTGATGATGCTGCCGCTCTGCACATGGCCGATGACGTTGGCCCGAACGGCCGCCGCACCGGGATCCTGAAAGTCCATCGAGTCGAGGTCGTAGCCCACGCTCACCCCGTAACCAGCTCGGCCGGCTTCAGCCAAAATGTCGGCGGTCGGAACCTCGATCTGGCTCGGTCGGAACCATCGGCCGTTCGATCCTGACAGTTTTGTGAGCGTGGTCGACGCCTTGGAGATTTCGGTGTTGAGATCGGCCCGGCTCATGGTGCGCATCGCGCCGTGGCTCCAGGTGTGGTTCGCCAACTCATGTCCGTCAGCCAAAATCCGCGTGCCGATCTGCGGATTGGCCTCGATCCAGCTGCCGACTGCGAAGACGGTGACGGGGGTGCCGGCGCGCTTGAGTACGTCGAGCAATGCGGTCGCCCGCCCGATGTCGCCCGCAGCGTGAAAGGTGAGTGCGGTCGCTCCCGAGTCTCGGGCGCCGTGATTGATGAATTTCGCCGGTCCGGTTGAGGCCGCTGTCGTCGCGACCGTCGCTTCGCTCGGTGAGGCAGTCGTCCCTGCTGTGGCAGAGACCGTTTGTGAACTCGCGATGGTTGACGCGGCCGTTGCAGGTTGCGTGACCTCCGTGATCGCACCAGCCGCGGAGCCCGCTGATACCGATGAGCTCTGGGCCACTGCGCTGTCGGGGACATTACCGTCGGCGTTGGGCATTTTGTTGGCTGCGCAACCAGTCAGTCCGGTGGCCGCTACCCAGCCGAGAAATGTACGTCGAGACAGAGAAGACACCCTGCCAGTCAACCACGAAGACAACGTCGGAGCCCATCGTCCCGACGCAACGGCATTTCATGAAGCGTGTAGTTTGGAAATTCGGGTAGCCTTTGGGTCATGGCGGAGACCCCCGATACCAAGCGCCGCCTCCTCGAACGCCTCAAGCGGGCCACATCGGCGAGCGCCACCGAGTTAGCTGAGGAGTTCGGCTTCACCGATACCGCGATCCGTCAACATCTCGACGCACTCGAGCGAAGCGGCCTCGTAGAGCGGGTGTCAACCGCCCCATCGGGCCGCGGACGTCCTCCCTTGGCCTGGAGCGTCACGCCCGCCTCCGCTGAGGAATTCCCTGATCGTCACGCCGACTTGTCGGTCGATCTGATTGAGGCGGTGCGATCGCAGCTCGGCGAAGCCGCCTTGCAGTCCGTGCTCCAGGCCAAGGCCGAACGTCAGCGGCTTGCATACGCGAGCACAATTGCCGCGGGAACGGTGCTCGAGCGAGTGCGCGACTTGGCTCGCCTGCGCACGACCGAGGGCTACCTCGCAGAAGCCCACGAGTCCGCCGACGGCAGCGTCGTACTGGTGGAGCACCACTGCCCCATTGCCGAGGCCGCCCGCGCCTGCCACGGCCTGTGCGGGTCTGAGCTTGAGGTCTTTCGATCGGTACTCGGCCCGACTGTCACCGTCGATCGACGGCAACACCTGCTGGCCGGCGATGCTCGCTGTGACTATGTGGTGAGCGATGTCGCTGATTCAGGTCGCGCCACTTGAGCCATGTTGGCGCGACGTTCGACCACGATGGCGCCTGCCACCGCCGTGAACACCCAACCGAACGACAACAGTAGATACCACGACACCACGGCCATGACGACTCCGGCTGGCCCGAACGCGTCGGCGTACCACCCGAACGAACCGGGCAAGACGAATGCCGACGCGATGCGAAACGCGCCCGAGACGGCGACGCCCACCACTGCCGTCGGCCACAGATCACGCCAGGGAAGGCCTATATCCACAAGTAAGCGCGGGGTCATGAGCCAGAACAGCGACTGCACGACGATGAACGCCAGTATGTCAACAAAGATGCCGCTGGCATCGCGATCGCGAGTGACGAAATTCAACCATTGGCCGAGCGTTGTCGATACCGCAAAGGCGAGAAACCAACGAAGACCACGAACGATTGACCGCCAGCCGACCTGCGGCTTGCGACCCCAGGCTTTCGCGAATGTGTTCTGACCGGCCTGGGCAAGATCGAGGCCGCATGCCAGGAACAAGAAACCGCTTACCCCAAGCGCCTGAAAGGTATGCCCACTCGCACGAGCAAACGTGGCTCGCACCACCTGCGCGGCAGGACCGTGCAGGCCGAGGCTGGCCACGAGAAGGTCGCCGTAGCTGCGGGGACGATTGATACTGGCCAGCAGTGAGGTAACTACCACCACCACCGGCATAACCGACAGGAAGAAGTTGAGGGCCATGCTCCAGCCGAGCGATCGCCCGCCGATCGCCCGCCAGCGAGCAACGATCGACACCCACAGATTTTGAGCGTGGGTGGCTTCGACCTGTTCCCATCGTGCGAGAAGCGAGCCACCGCCGGATGCCCTTAACTCGTCTTCTGGCATTGTCACATAGGCATTCTGGCACTGTTTTTCTCTGATGAGGGGTCCAAATGACGTGATCAACCAGGCTCACACCAAATCCTCAGGAAGCTCGCAGGTCTTCCTCAGGCTCGGTTGGTCCACTGTGATCTCGGGCCCAAGGAGGCGGCGATGCAAGATGCAACAGGTGAAAATACGTGGATGGCTGACGGCAACTGTCGTCACCAGGCGCCGACGGTCTTCTTTCCGCATGACGGTGCCGGTGTCGATCGGGCACGCCGCATCTGCGCGGGTTGCCCTGCGCTCGACGCCTGCCTCGAATACGCGTTGACGAATCGGATTGACCACGGCGTGTGGGGCGGTACCAGTGAACGCGAACGAAAGCGCATCCTGTACCAGCGCCGACGTTTGGCACTCACCCGCTCCTAAGGCCTGAGTGACACGCGAGAGGTAAGTCCGCGGCCTACGATCTGGCCCATGGCTGACCTCGTTCTCGGTGAACTCATCGATCCCGCCGCGCATAAGCGCAACGGCACTGCAGTAAAGATTCCCACCTCCGACCTCACCACCCACGGGGTCATTGTTGGCATGACCGGATCGGGAAAGACCGGTGTGGGCGTCGTGCTGATCGAGGAGGTCTTGTCGGCTGGGGTTCCCTGCATTCTGATTGATCCGAAGGGTGACCTCACCAACCTCGCCCTCACGTTTCCGAACCTGGCTCCTTCAGACTTTCAGCCGTGGGTCAACGAGGGCGATGCCCAAAAGGCCGGTCTGTCAGTCGCTGATTTCGCGGCCCAGCAAGCCAAGACATGGGAGGACGGCCTGGCATCGTGGGGTATCGGTAAAGACCGTATTCAAGCACTGCGAGACAAGACCCGTTTCACGATTTACACGCCCGGCTCCAACGCTGGGGTGCCGATCAACATCGTCGGCTCGCTGCAGGCTCCGGCCAACATGGACGATATGGAGATCGTCAATGACGAGATCGAAGGCTTCGTGTCAGGACTGCTCGGCCTTGTCGGCATTGACTCCGATCCGCTGTCATCTCGTGAGCACATCCTGTTGTCGAACCTGATCGCCAACGCCTGGACCAATGGTCGGCCGATCGATCTGGCGGCCCTGGTCGGGCAAGTGATGACACCCCCGATCCGCAAGCTGGGCGTCTTTGACCTCGACCAGTTCTTCCCGCCCAACGACCGCACGGCCCTAGCCATGAAGCTCAACGGTCTGCTGGCTTCGTCAGCATTCGCAGCGTGGGCTGAGGGGCAACCACTCGACATCGATGCCATGCTGCGCTCCCCCGACGGCAAGCCCTCAGCAGCCATCGTCACCGTCGCTCACCTGTCGGATCAAGAGCGCCAATTCGTTGTCTCGATGATCCTGTCGAAGCTCGTCACCTGGATGCGCCGCCAGTCGGGCACGACCGACCTACGCGCCTTGCTCTACATGGATGAGGTCGCCGGTTATCTGCCGCCGACGGCCATGCCCCCTACTAAGAAGCCGATCATGGTGCTGATGAAGCAGGCCCGGGCCTTTGGCGTCGGCGTGGTGCTTTCCACCCAGAACCCGGTCGACATCGACTACAAGGCCATCACCAATGCCGGCACATGGATGATTGGTCGCCTTCAGACCGAGCAGGACAAGAACCGTCTCATCGATGGGTTGAGTGCCGCTGACGGCGGTGTCGATGTTTCCTCGATCAGCAACACGATCTCGGGCCTCGGCAAGCGAGAATTCGTGCTGCGGCGCGCCGGCCGATCAACGCCAGACGTGTTCACCTCGCGTTGGGCCATGAGCTATCTGCGCGGGCCGTTGACTCGAGATCAGATCAAAGCCGTCGTCGGCACGGATCGACCCGCACCGCAGGCCGCCACCTCGTCGATGGGGTCCCCTTCGAACACCTACGCCCCGGCATCGTCTGCTACGCCGCTCGGCGACGATCAGACGCCGGTGATGCCTGAGGTGCAGGCCAGTATCCCGGTGCGATACGTGCATCCAAGCGCCGAGTGGCTGCATCTGTATTCGGGCAACCCGAACGGCACCCAGTTCGAGGCCGCGGCCATCGCCCGGGCCCGGGTGCGCTTCGACGACGAAAAGGCAGGCTTGGTCGAAGACACCGAGTGGGAGTGCGTGCTCTATCCCCTGACGCTTCAGCCCGACGCAGCCCAAAACAGCGCCGTCGACTATGACGACCGAGATCTCGTTACCGAGGCGCCCGCCGGCGCGACCTATGCCATTCCCGAGGGCGCTATCGATTCAAAGGCCTACTGGGGAGACATCGAGCGCGGCCTAATCGATCACCTGGTGCGCACCCAGAGCATGAACGTGTCGGTCAACAAGGCCCTCAAGCTCTACAGCCGTAGCGGCGAGAGCGACCTCGAATTCTCGGCGCGCTGCCACAAGGCGGCCTCTGACGCCTCCGATACCGAAGCCGCGGCCTTGCGTGGCAAGTACGAGGACAAAGCCAAGCGGATTCAGGATCAGCTCGAGCTCACCCAGCAACGAGTCGAGGCGGCCAAGTCGGCCGAGCACGCCAAGGCGGCCGGTGCGATTCTTTCGACCGCGGGCAGCATTCTCGGCTCGTTCCTCGGCGGTCGCAGCAACGCCGGTTCGATCCTCGGCAAGGTCGTGCGTGGGGCGGGTCGTGGGGCGGGCACCCAAGCAGCTCGCCAGCGAGCAGACGTCGTCGAGACCAAGCTCAGCCAGCTCACCGCTGATCTGCAAGTCGTGGAGGACGACCTCACCACCGAACTCGGAGACATCACCGACAAGTGGGACGGTGTGGCCCGCCAGATCGACGTCATCCCAGTCTCGCTCGAGAAGACCGACGTGAACGTCGTGCAACTGCAGTTGGCCTGGATCCCCGTGAAGTGACAGACGTTGATGATGCTGCGTCTGGGGAACCGCAACCCTGGACGCAGCAGTCGACCCGGCCGATTTACCAGAACCCGTGGATTCGCGTGCGAGAAGACGTGGCGCTCATGCCCGATGGCCGCACCACGATCTACGGCGTGGTCACTACCGGTCCGGCTGTTGGCGTCTTGGCTTTCGTCAACGAAGGCCACGTGGTGATGGTGCGCCAGTGGCGCTATGTGGCCGGCAGAGCCATGTGGGAGATCCCGACAGGCGCCGCCCACCTCGACGAAACCTTGCCCGACGCGGCGCGGCGCGAACTAGCCGAGGAGAGTGGTTACCGCGTCGGCGAGCTTCGGGTTTTGGCCAGTTACCACTCATCGAAGAGCATTTTGGACGAGACCTGCACAGTTTTCGTCGGTCTTGAGGCGGTGCTCGGTACAGCGTCACCAGACCCGACCGAGTTCATACAAGTCGCTGTACTTCCCTACCCCGACGTCGTCGCGATGGTACTTTCCGGTGAGATCATGGATGCTATGACGGTCGTCGCTGTGCTGGCCCATGAACGAGAGCGACAAACAGTGCACCCTTAGGCCAAACTTAGGGGCACCACGTGGGCGTGGCGGAATGGCAGACGCGCTGGACTTAGGATCCAGTGAGGTAACTCGTGGGGGTTCAAGTCCCCCCGCCCACACCGACAGACGGCGAGCGGCGAGCAGTGTTTCCGCTGCGCTCAACGCAGCTTCTGTGCTCGAGCCTCCATCACGGCCTTGGCCGCGTTGTGTCCCGGGATGCCGCTCACCCCGCCGCCACGGATGGCGCCGGCACCGCACACAAAGATGTTGCCATGGGCGGTTTCGACCCCCCACGCGCCCACCTGCTCGTCAGACATGGCGAATGGGAACGAGAGCGGCCGATGAAAGATGTTGCCCCTCGGCAGATGCACGGCATGTTCCAAGTCGAGGGGAGACTTCGCTTCGATACATGGCTGCCCGTCGGCGTCGAGCGCCAAACAGTCCTCGATCGGTTCCGCCAGATAGGCATTCAGCCCGGCGAGCGACCGCGCCACGGCGTCGGCTCGCACCGCCTCATTCCCGACGTCAAACAGGCCTGCGGGCGTATGCAACCCAAAGAGGGTAAGGGTCTGGTAGCCCTGGCTATCGAGTTCTCGCCCGAGGATGGAACGATCCGTGAGCGTGTGGCAATACACCTCTCCCGGCATGATGTCGGGCAATCGACCGGCCGCGGCCGCCTCGTAGGCGGCCTGCAGTTGGCTGGCCGACTCATCGATGTGGAACGTGCCGCCGAACGCGTCGGCCGGGTCAGCGCCCGACCTCAGCCGGGGCAAGCGGCGCAGCAGCATGTTGATTTTCAACTGACAGCCTTCGACGTCGACATCTGCCAACGGGTCGTCTCCGAGCAGACGGGACAGTAC
>JAYTVF010000087.1:0-7356 GCA_043744155.1 Acidimicrobiia bacterium
GTGTTGGCATGCGACACCATGAGCATGGGGCCGGTCTTGTCCTGGTTCAGAACGGGAATCTCGATCTTGGCGCAACCAGAGTTGTAGGTGCCCATGACAGCCACCTCATTCTTGTTGGCGACGTGATCGTTGGCGTTCTTGGAGCACGTGGCGTCGTCCCAGCCACCCTTGGCGGCCGTGGAGTTGTCGTACGGCTTCAAGGTGATCTTGAACTTGCCAGCCTTGCCGCCCTGCTGCTTCAGGTAGAGGTCCATCGCAAGGTTGGTGTCCTTGGAGGCGTCTCCGGACGCTCCCTGCAGCGGCAGATCGGAGGAGATGATCAATCCCCCGCCAGAACTGCTGCTACCAGAGGAGCTTCCGCATGCTCCAGCAACCAACATCAACGGCAATGCCGCTGCCAATGCTTTTCTCTTCATCATTGAAATTGTGACCTTTCTTGCCATCCGGTTCGCCCCCTCAGGGGAAGTCGAGCACAGCTCGCTGCCCGCGATTGCTCGCCGCTTCGTGCGATCACGTTTGACCGCTTTGCGACGTTACCACACGGTATTGGTGACACACGACACATGATCTAGACCTACGGTGAACGCTTGGCAGACGAACGGAGCCCTTGGCTCACATTTGGGCGCCGCGAACGTCAGCCGGCCAAGACGCTCACGCGTCGACGGCCACCGAACGGAGGTCGGCGAGGTCGCTGTACTCCAACGCCGACAAGTGGGTCGAGGCCAGCCGAACCTGCGGAGCGCATCCAGCCTCGAATGCTTCTTGCCATCGAGACGCGCACAGACACCACTGATCGCCTGCGGTCAGCCCAGGAAAACCGTATTGGGGCATGGGCGTACGAAGATCGTTTCCGACCGAGCGGCTAAAGGTCAAGAAGGCATCGGTCATCACGACGCAGACCACGTGCATCCCGGGGTCGTCGCCGTGGTTCTCACAGCAGCCGTTGCGGTAATAGCCGGTGACGGGATCGAGCGAACACGGTTGGAGTACTTCGCCCAGCACATTCATCTGCGTCATAGAAACCATCCCATCACGTTTCAGGCCCGACGACCACGGAGGTCGACGAAAAAATGTAAGAAGCGTGCGTATCCGCTGAAGCGGTTGCGCCCGATTCCGTGTCAAGGAGACACCAGATGGGCTACGTGGCGGTCGGCATGTCGAGCGATGCACCGATGGCGTCGCCCGAGTTGGGCCACCGCGAAGTGACGACCTTCCCACGGGTATAGAAGCCGACACCGTCAGGACCGTGCACGTGATGCTCGCCGAACAGCGAATCCTTCCAACCCCCGAAAGAGTAGAAGGCCATCGGCACCGGAACCGGCACGTTGATGCCGATCATGCCGACCTTGACGCCCCGGGCAAAGGTGCGGGCGGCGCCACCGCTGTTGGTGAAGATGGCCGTACCATTGCCGTACGGGTTGGCGTTGATGACATCAATGGCTTCCTTCACCGAGTCGGTCCGCAGTACCGACAACACCGGCCCGAAGATCTCGTTGGTGTAGACGTCCATCTCGGTCGTGACGTTGTCGATGACTGTCGGGCCGACAAAGAAGCCGTTCTCAAATCCCGGCACGACCAGCCCACGACCATCAACCCGCAAGGTCGCGCCTTGCGCTTCGCCTCGGCCGATCAGGCCCACGATACGGTCGCGTGCCTCCGGGGTAACCACCGGGCCCATCTCGCTGGCGGCATCTCGACCCGAGCCAACTCGCACTGCGGCTGCCTTGCGGTCGACGTACCTCATCAACGTGTCGCCGGCCGAGCCGACCGCCACCGCGGCCGAAATCGCCATGCACCGCTCGCCAGCAGAACCAAAAGCGGCGGCGGAGAGATGGTCGGACGCGAAGTCGAAGTCGGCGTCTGGCATGATTATGGCGTGGTTCTTGGCGCCACCGAGGGCTTGCACGCGCTTCCCGCTCGCCGTGCCACGTTCGTAGATGTATTTGGCGATCGGGGTCGAGCCGACGAATGAGATGGCCGCGATGTCTTTGTGGTCGAGCAGTGCGTCGACGGCGAGCTTGTCGCCATGCACGACGTTGAAGACGCCCTCGGGCAAACCGGCTTCGGCCCAGATCTGCGCCATGACGTTCGAGACGGATGGATCACGCTCTGACGGCTTCAGTACGAAGGTGTTGCCGCAGGCAATGGCGACGGGATACATCCACATCGGAACCATGGCCGGGAAGTTGAAAGGCGTGATGCCAGCTACGACGCCAAGTGGCTGGCGGAAGGTGTAGCTGTCGACATCGGTGGAGACCTGATCGGAATAGCCACCTTTTAGGAGCGTCGGGATGCCGCAGGCGAACTCGACGACTTCGAGCCCGCGCTGCACCTCACCCTTGGCGTCGGACAGCACTTTGCCATGCTCGTCGGAAATGATCTCAGCCAGTTCGTTTAGCCGGGCGTTGACAATTTCCCGGAAGGCAAACAGGATTTTGGTGCGGCGGCTCAACGAGCTGTCAGCCCAGTCATCGGATGCGGCGAGTGCGGCGGCGACGGCACGATCGACGTCGCTTTCCTCGGCCAGCAGCACCCGGGCCTGCTGCGCGCCCGTGGCCGGATTCCACACCACGCTGCTTCGGGTGGAATCGCCGGCAGTGGCGGCGCCGCCAATCCAATGTTCGATCGTTCTCAAGTCTCTCCTAAGTGGTGGGGGCGTTGGAGTGCACCATGGCGACAGCAGCCTCCACAGCGCCCGCCACGTCGCGGTCGAGCGGGTAGAGCAGGGTTCGGCCGACGACGAGCCCACGAACTCCGGGAGCGCCGAGGGCCCTTTGCCAAGAGGCCAAGGTATCGTCGAAGGAACCACCGGGATCGCCGCCGAGAAGCAGAGTCGGCATGGTTGTGGCGCGCATGACTGCTTCCATGTCATCCACGACTGGAAGTTTCAACCACGTGTGACGGCTGGTGCGGCCAAGCCCAGAGGCGATGGCGACTGACAAGATCACGGCCTCGGCCGAAAGATCGTTCTTAACTTTGCCATTCACTCGAGACGACATAAAGGGTTCCACCATGGCCATCAGCCCGTGATCGGCCAGTTGGTTTACGGCGTTGGCCGAGCCCTCGAGCGTGGCCACCGTGGCAGCGTCGGCAAGATCGATGCGCGTCAGCATTTTGCCGCCATCGAATCCCATCGCTGCGATCGTCTCGGCGTCGTAGCCGGTGAAGCGGTCGTCCATCTCGAACGAGGCGCCGAGGAGGCCACCCCGATTCATCGAGCCGATCACGATCTTGCCCTCGAGCGCTCCGAGAAGCAGCAGATCTTCAAGTATGTCGGCCGTGCCGAGCACACCGTCGACACCCGGGTGTTCAAGTGCAGTGACCATCCGCGCGAGCAACTCGTAGCGGTCGGCCATCACCCCGCCGAGGCCGCCGACGCCGAGGGCGCCTCTGGCCGGGTGGTCCGCGGCGACCAACATAAGTTGACCGTCGTCGCCAAGCAGTGGGCGATGTCGACGTGCGGCCGCCGCTCGCCCGACGGCGAGCGGATCTCGGGCGCGAATTTCACGCAACGTCTCGCCGTCGATTTCAATCATTCATCGACGCTATGATCACAAACGCGGTAGATGAAACCCATAGCGGTGAAAGATTCTAGGCCTCGCACAATGATGTGTCAACAGTATGTCCTTACCTCATGACAAATGGTAAACTGTGGCGTATGGGGAGCGAAGCGTGACCGACATCGCTACCAGTTTGGCGCGCTCGAGTCCGATCCCTCTGTACCATCAATTGGCCCGCCTGCTTGAAGCCGCCATTCAGTCAGGTGAAATTGTCAAGGGCGAGTTTCTCGAGAACGAACTCGACCTGGTGAGCCTCTGGCGAGTGTCCCGACCAACTGTTCGTCGTGCCATTCAAGACCTAGTCGATTCGGGCCTCGTCGTGCGGCGACGAGGTGTCGGTACCCAAGTCGTGAGCGACCAGATCCGCCGTCCCGTGCAATTGACCTCGCTGTTTGAAGATCTCGCGGGGCAGGGCCGGTCGCCGAAAACACGAGTGCTCAAGCATGAGCGCCGACCCGCCGATGCGGTCACCGCCAAAGCGCTGGGTATTGGCAAGGGTGACGAAATCATCTTCATTGAACGGCTTCGTTCCGCAGGATCCGTCGGACTCGCCATCCTGCGCAACTCCCTTCTGGTTGACGCAGCCGGCACGATCACGACCACGCAACTCGAGACCGCTGGCCTCTACGAACTCCTGCGTTCTAAAGGTGTGCGCCCGCGCTCTGCCGATGAAGTGATCGGGGCCAAGATTGCTTCGGCTGAGGAATCTGACGCCCTCGGAATCGAGCCGGGTTCGGCGCTCGTCACGATGCACCGGGTAATGCAAGACGACACCGGCCGCACCGTCGAGGTCGGCAGCCACGTCTATGACGCCGCCAAGTACACGGTGGAAATCACCGTGGTCGCCGGCTAACGCCTGGCAAAGTCCCGTCGGCGGGCAGTGCGCCATCAGGCCGAAAGCCGGCGGATTCGCGTCGACCGCCGCACCATCGTTTTTCAGCAGTACTCACCCCGTAAGGAGCAACATGTCAGTGGTTCGTATCGGCATTCTCGGCTGCGGCCGCATCGGCAAGATGCATGCCGAGCTCATCGCACGCCGCACCACGGGCGCCACCGTTTCGATGGTGTTTGACGCCTTCGAGGCTGCGTCGGCGGCCGTCGCCGAAGAACTCGGCGTGCCGGTTGCCGCCAGCGCTGAGGAGCTGATCGCTTCGCCCGACGTGGACGCCATCGCTATTTGCACCTCGACCGACACACATGCCGAACTGTTGATCCTCGCTGCACGAGCCGGAAAGGCCATCTTCTGCGAGAAGCCCGTCTCGCTCGACCTGACCACTGTCGACGCGGCGCTGGCGGCCGTCGACCACGCAGGTGTGCCGTTCCAAATCGGCTTCAATCGCCGCTTCGACCCGGCTCACGCATCGGTGCGAGCAGCGGTGGCTAACGGTTCGCTCGGCGAGGTGTACATCACCAAGATCACTTCTCGCGACCCAGCACCACCGCCCTTGGCTTATGTGAAGGTCTCGGGTGGATTGTTCCTCGACATGATGATCCACGACTTCGACATGGCCCGTTTCGTGGTTGGCAGTGAAGTCGTCGAGGTCTATGCCCAGGGTGCGGTGCGCATCACACCGGAAATCGCCACGGCATTCGGACCCGACGCAGGTGACGTCGACGTCGCCGTCGTCACTCTTCGTCATGCCAACGGGGCGCTGACCGTCATCGACAACAGCCGCCAGGCGGTCTATGGCTATGACCAGCGCGTCGAGGTGCTCGGTTCCAAGGGCATGGCAGCCAGCGAGAACCCGCTTGCCCACACCGGCATCCGTCGTGACGCGTCTGGGTCGACCGGCGAGTTGCTGCCGTTTTTCTTCCTCGACCGCTACATCCCCAGCTACGTGAACGAATGGGCGGCGTTCGTCGACATGGTTGCCAACGGCAGCCCGTCACCGGTCAATGCCGCCGATGGCCGTGCTCCCCTGGTCATCGGCCTTGCCGCTCTCAGGTCACTGGCCGAGGGCCGACCTGTGCAGACGGCGGAAATCGGCTGAGCAACCCTCAGCATTCGACGACCTCACATCACCTCACCTCAGCCAGCGAGGAGGGATCTCAACTCGACGTCAGGATCCGCCAGCAGCGATGGGTCGGGATGTGCCCGAGCAGCGATGAGCATTTCGGCGACGCGAGCGTCCTTGGCCACTCTCTTGTTGGTGCCCCACGAGCTGATGGCCACAAGGCGACCGTCGTCGGCGAGGTGGAACAACAGTCGAGAACCGGGAAACGGGCGCTCAACGGTGGTGACGCCTTCGTCGCTCAGACCCGACACTTGTAAAATGCCGTCATATTGGTCCGACCAGAACCACGGCACCTTACGGAACGGCTCGACGGTGGTGCCTGCAATGACGGCCGCGACATAGCCTGCCTGTTCGAATGCGTTTCGCCACGCTTCCAGCCGTACGCGCCGGCCACCATAGAGGGCGTGCGGGAACGAGCAGGCATCGCCGACCGCGTAAACGTCTGGATCCGACGTGCGCAGGAAGTCGTCAACAGCGATGCCGTTGTCAATAGTGATGCCGGCCGAAACCGCCAAGCTGGATTCAGGCTGTGCACCGATACCGGCAATGACCACATCCGCGATCAGTTCTTCGCCACCATCCAAGCTGATGCGGGTACTGCCGTCCTCGGCTTTCGCGAAACATTCGATCACCCGTCCGAGCAGCAGAATTACGCCTTCGTCCCGATGCCGCTGCGCCACATCAGCGGCCAAGGTTTCGGGCACGGCACGGCCGAGCACGCGCGGCAGGAATTCGATCACGGTCACCGTGGCTTGTCGCTTCAACGATGCCGCCGCCAGCTCGAGACCGATAAATCCGGCCCCGACCACGACGACACGTACGCCCTGCGACAGCGATTCCTTGAGCGCCATGGCGTCATCCCAGGTGCGCAGATACTGGACGCCGACCTGATCGGCGCCTGGGGTAGAGAGACGGCGCGGGATCGCACCCGTGGCGAGCACGGCGGTGTCGTAGACAATCGTTGATCTGTCGGCCAAGGTGATCTGCTTGCTCGTGGTGTCGAGGTGTATCGCCTTTGCGTTCAGACGCAGGTCGATGTTGTCAGCGGCGATCTGTTCGGCCGAGGTGAGCGGTCGGAATTCGAGATCAGCAGTCAGTACCCGCTTGGAGAGCGGCGGTCTCCCGTAGGGCAGGTGAGCTTCCTCGCCCAGCAGCGTGACCGGGCCGGTGAAGCCTTCCTCGCGAAGGGCTTGGGCCACACGCAGCCCGGCTTCGCCGGCCCCGATAATGACGACCCCGCTCATCAGCGAGCGACTCGCACGAGCCAGTGGGCTCTCGGCCCAACAAGCGAAGAGTTGCGAGTCGCCGATGAGCCCATCAGGCGGGGTGAACCGTGTCGTGCGCGCTGGGTAGCGGTGGGTTGCCTGCTCCTTGCACCGACTGATCGATATCTATGCAGTTGCCGCTCATCAGGCCCGCGTCATCCGACAGACAGTACGCAACGGCATTGGCTACCTCCCACGGCTTCACCAAACGACCGAGCGGACGACTCGGTTCAGCCAACTCGAGCCAGTTCTCGGGCGAGCCGTCATAGTTCACTTGCGTGTTGTGCTCGGACTCGGTGTCCATCCAGCCCGGGTTGACCTGGTTGACCCGAATGTTGTTGCGCATGAGGCCAAACGCCAGGTTCTTCGTCATGATCGACAATGCGCCCTTTGAGATGCAGTAGGCCGAGAGCTTGGTCTGACCACCGTGACCCGATGTCGACCCGATATTGACGATGGAGCCCTTGGCTTCGGTGGCTATCATCAACCGGGCCACCGCCTGAATCATGAAATACG
>JAYTVF010000088.1:0-2262 GCA_043744155.1 Acidimicrobiia bacterium
GAAGCGGTGGCTCTGGAGAAGGCTGGCATCGACGCCATTTGGGTGGCCGAGGCGTACAGTTTCGACGCCGTCTCGATCATGGGTTATCTGGCCGCTCGCACCGAGCGAGCCGAGATCGGCTCCGGCATCCTCAACGTGTACAGCCGCACACCAACACTCTTGGCTATGACAGCGGCCGGCATGGATGCCTTGTCTGGTGGCCGCTTCAATCTCGGTCTCGGGGCCTCGGGCCCGCAGGTCATCGAGGGCTTCCACGGTGTGCCCTACGAAGCACCCATGACGCGCATCAAGGAAACCATCGAAGTCTGCCGCCGGGTGTGGCGACGCGAGGTCATCGACTATCAGGGTAAGACGATCCACATTCCCCTGCCCGAGGGCCAGGGCACCGGCCTGGCCAAGCCGCTCAAGCTCATCAATCATCCCATCCGCCCCGAGATCCCAATTTACTGGGCGTCACTCAAAGGCAAGAGTGTCGAGGCGACCGCGCAGTTCGCCAACGGCTGGATCCCGATTTTCTATATTCCCGAATTGGCCGACCGGGTGTGGGGCGATGCGCTGGCGTTGGGCATGAAGAAGCGTGCACCCGAGCTTGGAAAGATGAAAATCCTGGCAGGTGGGGCGGTCGCCATCGGTGACGATCTCCCTATCGAAAGCTTGCTCGACCTCGGTCGCCCCAACACGGCGCTGTATGTCGGCGGCATGGGCGCGCGCGGCAAGAACTTCTACAACGACATCATGACCTCGTACGGGTGGGAGGCCGAAGCAAAGCTGGTGCAGGATCTGTATCTCGATGGTAAGAAGACCGAGGCTGCCGCGGCGATTCCGAGCGAATACCTGCGCATGGGCTCGCTCATTGGCCCCGAGGGGTACGTGCGAGAACGGCTGGCCGCCTACGTCGAGGTCGGCGTTACCCATTTCCAGGTTGGTCTCTTCGGCTCCTTGGAGCAAAAAGTGGCAACCGTCGAGAAGCTCCGGGCCCTGATCGATGATCTGTGAGCCTGATTGTCCATCTGGTCGCCGCCTCTGATTGGCAGGCCTTGGCTGTCGGAGAACCGCTGCGACCGGCATCGCTGGCTGCCGAGGGCTTCATCCACTGCACGTCGGGGGACGAGTTGATGCTGCGCGTCGCCAACAGTTTTTATCGACATCTGCAGGGAGAGTTTTTGGCGCTCAGCATTGACACGTCGCTGGTGTTGCCTGAGATCAAGTGGGAGCATCCCCCTGGTAGCGATCCCCACGCAGCCGAAGCCTTTCCCCACATCTTCGGGCCGTTGAACACCGACGCCGTCGTGGCCGTGCGACCATTCACCCGCACCGATGACGGAAGGTTCGCTGCCATAGCGCCCTAAGACACAGCCACGCTCTTCCTACTGGCCCAGCAAGCGGGCCTTCTGCGTAGCGAATTCGGCCTGCGTCAACGTACCTCGTTGCAGCATTCCTTCGAGCTTCTCGAGTTGCGTTGCCACGTCGGCACCTCCGGCCGAGCCCGTCACGTGAGCACGCATCGTGGCCGTACTTTCCTGAAGAATAAGCTTCTGCACCGTTTGTGGGCTGCGGATGTCGGTGAAGGTTTGCTGGCCGTCTTCGCCGCCTGACTCGATCAGAAGATTTCCGGCCCCGATCAAGCGCTCGCGCACGTTCTGGGTGAAGTTCACGTTCATGACGCGATCGATGGGGATCTCGACCCCGGCCTTCGCGAAGACGCCGTGGCGATGAAGGATGCGGTGCGAGGTCACAACGAAGTTCGTCGTGACCCATTTCGCATAGCGCACAATCGTCCAGAGCGCGCCAATAGCCAGGGCGGCGACGGCCACGATGCCGAGCCCTTTGCGCAGGTTTCCGTCGCCGAGGGCCAACACGAAGCCGCCGAGCACGATGCCAGCGATGAGCACCACAATGGGTTCGAAGAAGAAGGCCCAGTGCGGATGGATGTCGAGCGCGACTTCCTCGTCAGGTAGGAGTAACTTGCGTGGGAACGGCATGAGCTCCAGCGTATCGGCCACTGACGCCGTCTGGTGACGATGGCCCGCTGATGATGCCGAGCCGTCCGTTAGGGTCATGCCGTGACTCTGCAGGCAGACGGACCGCTGTTGCGTGGCCTCGACCCACAACAACAGGCAGCGGTGACCTCACCCGGCTCACCGCTGTGCATCATCGCCGGCGCCGGCTCGGGTAAAACTACCGTGCTTACCCGGCGCATCGCTCGGCGGGTCGACGATGGATCCGCCGATGCACAGCATGTGCTCGCCCTCACCTTCACCC
>JAYTVF010000089.1:0-7342 GCA_043744155.1 Acidimicrobiia bacterium
TGCTTTTGAACGTCGGCTCGCACTCGATGGGCCACCTTTCCGCCAACGGCAACTTCACCGAACTGACCGACATCGCCGTGCGGTTGTTCCAGTGGTACGTGAAGCGCTACTACGACCCCAAGATCGAGGTGGACGGCAAGTGCGGCCCGGTTACCTGGGCGTGGTTGGAGCGCGTGTCGGCTGAATAGCGGGGCTGGCCGTATCCTGGCGGCGTGACTGCGCCACCGCCGCCCGAGCCCGCTCCGCCGGTGGCCGGGGGTTGGATCCGGCGTCTGATGCCGTTCGTGTCTGCTCATCGACGCGACGCCGCGATCGCATTCGGCGCGGCGATCCTTGGCCAGGGTGTGCGTGCGCTGGTACCTGCGGTGCAACGCATCGTGCTGGATGACGGCATCGTCGGCCACCGTCGGCCCCTGGCCCCCTGGCTCGTGTTGCTCGTCGTCGCCTCGTTGTTTTCGTTCGGTTGCGCCTACGTACGCCGATGGGTCGGCGGTCGGGTGAGTCTGGAGGTGCAGTACGACATCCGCAACGCCATCTATGGACGGCTGCAACGCCTCGATTTCGCCGGCCACGACAAACTGCAGACCGGGCAGCTCGTCTCCCGAGCGTCATCTGACCTGGGCCTGCTGCAGACCTTGCTCGGCTTCTTGCCGATCGTCGTCGGCAACATCGTGCTCTTGGTCGTCGCGCTGGTCGTGATGATCATCTTGTCGCCTCTCTTGACCATTGTGACCCTGATCGCGTTGCCGCTCTTGCTTGCGTTGTCAATGCGGATGCGGGCGTTGGTTTTTCCCGCGACGTGGCATGCACAACAGCGATCGGGCGAAGTTGCGGGCGTGGTCGATGAAGCCGTGACTGGCGTGAGAGTGGTGAAGGGTTTCGGGCAGGAGGACCGTGAACAGGCTCGCCTGGCCACCGCGGCGCGCAACTTGTTCGGCTCTCGGATACGACTGGTGCGCCTCACCGCAAAATATTCCGCCGCCTTGGCAACGGTGCCGGTACTAGCCCAGGTGGCTGTGCTGGCCCTTGGCGGTTCGTTGGTCATCGGCCGCCACATCAGTCTAGGAACGTTTCTGGCCTTCTCGACGTATCTGGTACAGATGGTGGCTCCGGTGCGCATGATGAGCGTCATCTTTGCCACTGCCCAGCAAGCGCGTGCGGGGGCTGAGCGGGTGCTCGACGTGCTCGATGCCACACCAATCGTGGTGGATGCGCCCGGCGCCGCCGTGTTGGCGACGGTACGTGGTGATATCCGATTCGAGAACGTGCGGTTCGGATACTCCCTTCGAGAACCAGTGCTCGACGGCTTCAACCTCACCGTCGCGGCCGGTGAGGTGGTGGCCCTGGTCGGCGCCAGCGGTTCGGGGAAATCGACCGTCACCGCGTTACTTCCGCGGTTCTACGACGTCATAACCGGCCGTATCACCATCGATGGTCGCGATGTGCGCGACGTCGCCCTCGATTCACTACGCGGGCAAGTCGGCGTGGCTTTCGAGGAAGCATTTCTGTTCTCCGACACTGTGCGGGCCAATATCGCCTATGCCCGTCCGGGGGCCAGTGCCGCCGAGGTCGCGGCTGCCTCACGCGCTGCAGGTGCGCATGACTTCATCGAGCGATTGCCCGAGGGCTACGCCACGGTGGTCGGCGAGCGTGGCGTCACCATCTCAGGCGGTCAGCGCCAGCGGGTGGCGCTTGCGCGAGCCATTCTTGGCGATCCACGTATTCTGGTGCTCGATGACGCCACCTCGTCCGTCGATGCCGTAACGGAGGAGTCGATTCACGACACGTTGCGCACGATCATGCAGGGTCGCACCACCATTCTGGTCGCCCATCGTCGTTCAACGTTGCGGCTGGCTGATCGCATCGTGGTGTTAGACAGGGGCCGGGTAGTGGCCGAGGGCACCCACGAGATTTTGCTGGAGCGCAGCCCACTCTACCGCCACCTGTTGGCTGGCCCCGGCGAAGGCGTCGAGGGCGACGGCGCAGGCAGCCTCGAAGCCAGCGCACCCGACGACGGACCCGGAACCGACGGTCGTACCGCCGCGGCCTGGCCTGCCATTGAAGCGGAAAATCTGCCACCGAGGGCCAATGCTCCGGCTGCACCCGGCGGTCGTGGGTCACCTGGTGGTCACGGCATGATGGCTATGTCGCTGTCTGCGACCCCGGCGCTGCTGGCCCGACTCGACAAGTTGCCACCGATCACCGACATCCCTGACGTGGATGACATCGTGGCGGGGGCGCACCCTGCGATGCCTTTCCAGATCCTGCGTTACCTACGACCCTGGCGTCGGCGACTCTTCCTCGGGTTCGCCTTGCTGGTCGCCGATGCCATGCTGAGCGTGACGGGGCCGTTCTTGGTTCGACGAGGACTGGATCAGGGCGTTCGGCTCGGGCATGAGGGCACCGTGTTGGCTGCGGCGGCGCTCTTCCTGCTGACGGTGCTGATCGACGGTGTGGTGACTTGGGCGTCGACGTTGGTCACGGGACGCACCGGCGAATCGGTGTTGTATGCACTGCGGCTTACGGTATTCGGGCACTTGCAGCGTCTTTCGCTCGACTACTACGACCGAGAGCTCGACGGTCGGATCATGACCCGCATGACCACCGATGTCGAGTCGCTCTCGCAGCTCATACAGACCGGCCTGGTGACCGCCATCGTGGGCGGGCTCACCTGCGTGGGGGTCTTCGCTTTCCTGGTCGTGCTTTCTCCACCGCTGGCCCTGGTCACGTCCGCGATCTTGCCACCGTTGGTCTTGGCGACCCTGTGGTACCACCGCCGGGCAAGGCGAGCCTACGACCGGGCTCGCGATGCCATCGCCACGGTGAATGCCAACCTCCAGGAGAGTCTGGCCGGCGTGCGTTTGGCCCAGGCCTCCGTGCGCCAGGATCGCAATATCAGAGGCTTCCAATCCGTCAACGGCGACTACCGCAACGCTCGCCTCGGCGCGCAGCGTTTGATGTCGATCTACTTCCCGATGATCAATGTCATCGGCGATCTCGGTGGCGTATTGGTGCTGGGCGTCGGTGCCGCGTTCACCGCCCACGGTGTGGTCACCGCCGGAGTCGTCGTGGCATTCCTGTTGTATCTCGATCAGTTCTTCTCGCCGATTCAGCAGCTCTCCCAGGTGTTCGACACCTGGCAGCAGGCATCGGTCTCGGTGTCTCGCATCGGGGATCTGCTGAGCACACCTTCGGCCACGCCCCCGGCTTTGTATCCCACGCCCTTGCCGTTGATGGCGGGAGCGGTGTCGTTGCAGGATGTCACCTTCGGTTATCCCGGAGCAACGACCGATGCCCTGTCAGGCGTGACTCTCGAGCTTCAACCCGGCGAGACGGTGGCGCTGGTGGGCGAGACCGGCGCCGGCAAATCGACCATCGTAAAGCTGGTGGCCCGGTTCTACGATCCGGCGTCGGGCTGTGTGCTGATCGACGGTATCGATCTCCGGGAGCTCGATTTGGGTGAATTTCGCCGACACCTCGGGGTCGTCCCGCAGGAGGCCTTCCTGTTCACCGGCACCGTCGCCGACAACATCGCCTACGCTCGCCCGACTGCCACCGAGGCGGAGATCGAGGCCGCGGCTCGCGCCGTTGGGGCGCATGACTTCGTGGCGTCTCTGCCGCAGGGGTACCGCACCGCAGTCAGCGAGCGCGGCCGATCGTTATCATCGGGTCAGCGGCAGCTCATTGCCCTGGCCCGAGCGCTGTTGGTGGATCCGGCCATTCTGTTGCTTGACGAAGCGACCTCGCAGCTCGATCTTGCCACCGAGGCCAAAGTACAGCAAGCGATCCAGGCGACTGCTCGGGGTCGCACGACCCTTTTGGTGGCCCATCGGCTGACCACGGCCGCCAGTGCGGATCGTATCGCCGTCGTTGACGACGGTCACATCGTCGAGATTGGCGATCATCAAGAATTGCTCAGCCGGAACGGTGCGTATCGGTCTCTGTGGGACACGTTCGCCACGGGTCATGCCACTGATGGTGCGGGGGCCGATGAGGCAGACACGCCAACAGTTATCGGGCCATAACCTCAACTCGTGCGTCGTTGAAGCACGCCCCGCCAGCCAAGGCATCGGCCGTCGCCGGAATCAGCACATTCAGACCGATACTGCCTTCGTAGTTCCGCAGCCATACGCCCTTGGGCGCGACCACGACGCCGGGTCGTGTGTCGTCGCTGATCACGACCGAGGCAACCACGCTGCCCTGAGCGTTCACGAGCCGCACCGCCTGTCCAGACACCAGACCTCGCTCGCCAGCATCGACAGGATGCAGCATGACCGTGGAGTCGGGACTTTGGAATTCTCCGAACATCGAGCTGATCAGCTTCGACGTCGCCGGCGAGATGAGAACGAGCGGGAACGTGTCGGCCACCGGGACATATGCCGGCGCAGACTGGAGTGCGTCCGTCAATCGAGCCCGACCATCGGTGGGTGATGTGTCGAGGAATTGAATGGTCGACTTGCGCACCAGACGCGGCCCTGCATCGTCGGTGCTGACTGCGGTCGGCGTCGTCCAGTCGAAGCCAAGGGACTGAGCGAGGGCCAGCCCAACCTCGTCATTTGATCGGCTCTCGCCCACACGGTTGATGACCGCCACCACGGGTTGCACGACATAGGAACCGTAGCTGCCGGCGATGTCGTTGATCTCGAACGCGGTGGTGGCGGGCAGCACGACGTCGGCATAACGGGCCGTATCGGTCATGACCTGTTCATGGACGACGGTGAAAATGTCTTCACGTGATAACGCTGCGGAGACGACGGCGGCATCAGGGCACATGACCGCCGGGTTGGCGCCCTGCACGAAAAGTACTTGGCACGGGTCGGACGCGGCCGGGGCCAACCACTGACCCAACTGATGCATGTTCACCACTCGCCGTTGGGTTGCGGTTACTTCGGGCCAGCGCCGTCGGGGCTGCACCACAGCCCCGGCCGATGTGCTACCAATCACCCCACCGCCTTGTTGGGAGAAGTGATTGACCAGGGCCGGGAGGGCCAGAATGGCTCGGCAGGCTGCGCCGCCGTTGGCGTTTCGTTCTTGCCCCCAGCCGATACGCAGCATGGCGGGCTGAGTCGCGCCGTACCAGTTCGCGAACGTACGGATGTCTTGCGCTTCCAGCCCACACACGGTCGCCGCTGCCTCGACGGGCCACGCTTTGGCAGCCGACAGAAATTCCCCTGCGCCTGTCGTATGGGCGTCGATGAAGGCGTGATCGAGGCTGCCGTCTTTGGCCCAGATGTTGGCGACCGCCAAGGCGAGCACAACGTCGGTGCCGGGCCGAACGGCCAGATGGAGGTCGGCCCGTTTCGCCATAGCTGTTCGCCGTGGGTCGATCACCACTACCTTGGCGCCGCGCTGTGCGGCCTTTTCGATGAGTGGCGGAAGGTGCGTGTTCGAGACGGTGGGATTGGCACCCCACACCACCACAACCTTGGCGTGCACGATGTCGAGAGGATCGGCCGAGAGCATGCCCGGATACACACTCGACCAGGCTGCGCCCATGGTTGCCGCACAAATGGTGTGACTGACGCGTGTTGCGCCGACGGCTTCGAAGAAGGCCTCGCTCACGCTGTCGCTTTCTTGCATACCGGCCGATGAGTTGTAGGTGAATGCGGCGATGGCATCGCCTCTTGCTGGGCTGGCGAGGGCGGTGCGCATACGGTCGGCGATGAGCGCCAGCGCCTCCTCCCACGTTGCGTCACGGAAGGCGCCGTCGCCTTTGGCTCCGACGCGGATTTGCGGTGTGAGCACACGCTCGGGGGAGTAGACCCGCTTGGCGTGCTTCTTCACTTTCGCGCAGATCCACCCGTCGGTAAGTGGGTTCCCGGGCCCAGCGTCGATGTTGGAGATGACCCCGTCGGTCACCGTGACCGCGAGAGAACAGGCATCGGGACAGTCGAGAGTGCAGGCGGTGGTGTGAACGGCGGTAGCCATGCTCGCAGCCTAATGCCGAGGCCCCGATAGCCTGCCGGGTATGAGCCACGGCGCCCTCCCGAACGTCGAGGTACGGCGCGCCGTGATGCATATGAAGTGGGATGAACTGACCTTTGTGCACCACCGCATGTCGCCCGAAGCAGTCCAGCGGTTGCTGCCGTCGGGTTTGAGGGTCGAGACGTTCGACGGTTCAGCATGGGTGTCGCTCGTGCCGTTCCTCATGCGGGTGACCGTTCCTGCCGATCGCATCCGCCTACCGTTCATCGGTCGTTTCCCCGAAACGAATGTGCGCACCTATGTCACCGCCCCCGACGGCACGCAGGGCATCTGGTTCTTTTCCTTGGATGCCGGATCGGCCTGGGCCACGCTCGGCGGTCGACTGGGCTATCGGTTGCCGTATATGTTCAGCGAGATGTCGGTGCACCGCAGCGGCGACACGATGTCGTATGACTGTCGTCGCCGAATCCCTGGCCCAAAGGGTGCCTTCAGTAAGGTGACCACGGCGATTGGCGAGCGGTACCAAGCCGACGAACTTAGCGAGCTGGATCATTGGCTCTCGGCTCGCTGGCGCCTGTATTCGTGGATGTTCGGCCGCTTATGGGGTGCCCGCGCGGTGCATGAAGCTTGGCCGTTGCAACGCGCCACGCTGACCCGCTACGACGATTCGCTAGTGCGTTCGGCCGGGCTTCCGGCGCCATCTGACGAACCAATCGTGCAGTTCGCGGCGCGAGTCAGCGTGCGTATCGGCCCGCCGTATCGGGTGGCCACCCGTGGCTGAGGTTGCGCGCCGGGCGGCGAATGGCGCCGGGCTGGCCGCATTCGGGATGTATCCGTTCGAACCGTTGATTTCGGCCTACGACCGGTATTGGTCGGCGGTAGTGCGACAAGCACCATGGCTTCCGTCCAGCCTCGATTGGACATTGACGGCCCATGACCATTGGGAGCATGCCAATGTGGCGGTCACCCAGACCTGCGGTTGGCCGCTCGTCACGCGGTTAGCCCAGCGGTTTCAGGTTGTCGGCACCTTCGCAGCCTCGATCGAGGAGGCCGACGGTGAGCGTTACCGCTCTACGATTCTGGCGCGCAAGGCCGAGCCGTTGGCAGCCTTCGTCGGCGCGACCGTAGCGGTAAATGACCTACACAGCTTGTCGGGATGGGTGAGTCTGGTGTCCGCGTTCGGTGGTCGGCCACCGGGGGGGAACGGGCCCATTATTGTCACGGGCTCCCACCTCGAGAGCCTTCGCGCCGTACACGATGGCCGGGCCGACCTGGCCTCGATCGACAGCGTCACCCTTGCCCATGTGCACCGGTTTCGGCCAGACCTGGTCACAGACCTGGTGACGATCGGGCATGGTCCGTGGGTGCCTGCCCTGCCGATCATTACTGGCTTACAGACGACTACCGAGCAGATGGC
>JAYTVF010000090.1:0-7323 GCA_043744155.1 Acidimicrobiia bacterium
CGAGCGGCCCTGTTCGGCGGTGGCTGGCACACCTACCTGCGAGAAAAGGCGACCTCACGGCGTCATGCGCAGGAGTCGTTCGCGGATTTCGCGTCGAAGAAGACCGAACTCACCAACCGAGCCCAGCGCGAACGGGAGTGGATGACCCAGGGCGTGGCTGCGGCGAAACGCAAGCAGCCCGACAAGGATGTTTTCGGGCGAAAATATTCGCAGGAGCAGACCGAACAATTGGCGGCTCGTGCCAGTAGAACCGAACGGGCTATGGCTCGCCTCGAAGTGATCGAAAAGCCCTGGGAAGGGTGGGATCTTCGGTTCGAGATCGCAGAGGCTCCCCGGCCCGGAAACGTGATGGCCCGACTCATCAACGCCGTGGTCGATCGCGGTTCGTTCCGCCTCGGGCCAATCGATCTGGAGATCGGCGGCTCCGAACGAGTGGCCATCCTGGGCGGAAACGGAAGCGGCAAAACGACGTTGCTAAAGGCACTGCTCGGCACGGAGCCCCTCACCTCAGGGCAACAATGGATCGGCCCGGGAGTGGTAGTCGGCAGCGTTGATCAGGCCCGCCACCGCTTTGAGAGCACGCAGAGCTTACTCCAGGCGTTCATGGAGGCCACGGGTTGGGTCATCGCCGAGACACGTACGTTACTGGCCAAGTTCGGCCTAGGGGCCGAGCACGTCAATCGCATCAGTGGTTCGTTGTCGCCGGGGGAACGCACCCGGGCAGTGCTGGCCTTATTGCAAGCGACCGGTGTCAACTGTCTCGTGCTCGACGAACCGACCAATCATCTCGACCTTCCGGCTATCGAGCAACTAGAGCAAGCCATTGGTACCTTTAGCGGATCCGTTTTACTGGTCACGCACGATCGACAGTTCCTGGAAGCAATTCGGGTTGATCGTGTCATTCAGCTTGACGGGGGTCTCGTCGTTCGAGACACCCCAGTCTGAGCGACTGGTGACCGCCGAACTTACGCAGTCACCTCAACGACGGTGTTCTGGCCCTTTGCGGCGTGGCTGATGGCGCCAAAGCTGATGTTGCAGACGAACACATATTTGCCGGGTGCGAGGTCGACTGTGGTCGAACAAGCCTTGCCTCCGCTCAACTTGCCTGTCCTACCCACAAGAGCACCGGCCGCGAGCTTGCCCTCATCGACGGCGCCATTTGCTGCCTTCGGGAGGGCGTCGTAGCTGTCGGCCTTGATCACGACGAGTTCGTGCGTGTTGGCCCCTGTGTTGGTGACGTTGAGGTCTACCTTGCCGGATTTCACGGTTGCAGGTGCCTTCAGCGACCACTCGACCAGGCTCACGGCCGCCCCATCGGCTGCGGGAGCGGCGGCGCAGGCCAGTGCAGAGCCCGAAGGGCTGGCCGGGGCGGCCGTGGGTGTGGCTGGTGCAGTCGTTGTGGCTGGTGCAGTCGTTGTGGCTGGTGCAGCGGTGGTGGCTGGTGCAGCGGTGGTGGCCGGGGCGGCCGTTGTCGCTGGTGCTGCGGTGGTTACGGCAGGTGCCGAGGACGTAGCTGTTGAGGTTTTCGCCGAAGACCCGCAAGCGCCAAGGATGCCGACGACGGTGAGTGAAAGCAGCGACAGAGAAGGGCGACGTAGCACAAGAATCTCCCAGATTGTCTTGGCGCCGGTGGGGCGAGATGTACCGTGGCGACCGGTAGGTACGGTTAGAACTACGGCTCACGCACGAAGAAGGATTGCAGAATGCAAAAGATTTTCGGAGTGCCGGCCCATCCGCTATTTGTGCATCTGCCGGTCGTGCTGGTGCCCGTTGTGGCGGTGGTCGCCATCGTTTTGGCGTTGCGTCGAAACTGGCGACAGCGATTCGGGATGGCACTGACGGGTGCCTCTGCGGTGGCCTGTGTGACGATTGTACTGGCCAAGCAGAGCGGCGAGGCGATGTTCGAATACATGAATCAGGCCCCGGCCATTCACCGTCATGAAACGCTGGCCAATGTGACCGTGGTGCTCACTGGGCTCTTGTTTCTGGCGATTGTGGCCATGGTCGGTGCCCAGCGGCGTGGCATGTCGAAGCCCCGCAGCGCAATGGCGGTCACGCTGTCATCGATAACTATCGTCGTTGCATCTTTGGCGATTGTTGGTGTGCTGCAAACTGGCCACGAAGGTGCAAGGGTGACGTGGAATTCCGGGCAGCCCGGTGGATGAGACGCAGGAGTCTTTCGCCATGACGACGAACTATCCTCCCGTGCGTTCGTTCCGCCGACGCGGTCGCATGAACCTGGCTCGTAGGAAGCGATGGGCCGAACACGCGCCGCACTATTGCATCGATGTCGCAGACCTGGCCGCCTGGCATCCCAGCTGCATCGATATCGGCTTTGGGAGCGGCGAGTCGGTTTTGGCGATGGCGGCCGAGAAGCCCGATGATCGCCTTCTCGGTGTCGAGGTTCATGAGGCCGGAATAACCCGGCTCATCACGGCTCTGGCTGCGGGTGAGATCGGCAATGTCAAGGTGGTTCGACATGACATTCTCGAGGTTCTCCCCCATTTGGAACGCGACACCCTCAACGAAATCGTTATTTTCTTTCCCGATCCCTGGCCGAAGGTTGCGCACGCTGGACGGCGGCTCGTCCGCCCGGATGTGATTGAACTGCTGGTCGACCATTTAGCCCCGGGTGGACTTCTACGCTTGGCTACTGACGCAGCGCACTACGCCCAACAGATGCAGGATGTATGCGGCGCCTGCGTTCTACTAGAGCGTGTGGAGCCGCCCCCACGAGTACTCACGAAATATGAGCGGCTCGGCACCGAAGCTGGCCGCTCGATCACCGATCTGGCCTATCGCAGACGAACAGCTCACGTGGGTGCCGTCGACTACGGCGCGAGGTGGTCAGCGTCGTCGGATTCGTCCATCAGCCAACGGGGGATGGGCGGCTGAGCTGCGGGCAGTCGGCTACCGATGAGCAACCCGCCTGCGCCGACGAGAAGCACTGCGACCGTGTCGCCGGTGTGTATGAAGGTATGGAGGGCATAGACGACCGCAACGCTGAGGATGCTGACCCCGATCGCGGTTCGGACGACGAGTTGCCAGGCGTTGGACGGATCGAATTTCCCCGATCGGTGAAGTGCGCTTGCGCTTGTCGCCATGCCCTATAAGACGTCACAAACGTGACGATCTGGTGTCATTTCTGCAACTGTCACGCAACTGGCACAAAAGATTTCGACCGGTGGTCCGTCCGACCTAATTCGATGGGCACCTCCGGCCCGATTGGACGGGAAATGGTGCTACTTCGACACGAAGAGCGCGTACACAATGCCGAGGGGCAAGATGAGCCAACCGACCGCGGTGAGTACGATGGCATACAGAGCAAAGGTCATTGAGTCATCCTTCGGCGGTTTACCACACGCACCGATGGTTTCGAACAGAGCGGCCAAGGGTTTGTCCAGGGTGAGCTGTATTCGGCGTCGAGCGATGGAAGCGGCCTGGAGCACCGCCCAACTCGCGCCAGCGAAAACGATGAACATCACGACGGTGGCTACGACCATGGTGTGCCGGTACTGCACCACCGCTCGACCGAGGCTGTTGAGCCCGCCGAGAATCGATGAGATAAAGGCGCCCCCCAACAAGAAGGTCGGGAGCCCAAGCGTTCGCCCTTTCAACCCAGGTGTCACGCGTTCGGCATCGATACGTGCCCGACGCAACATGTGGTGCTCGGCGGAGCCCCATACCGCGCTTGCTTCCCGCCGGCTGTAGAGGTGGCGGATTCGATCCACGACGGTCTGTTGGAAATTGCGGACAATAAACTGTGTGAACAACTGCACGGCCCACTCGCCGACGGGGCGCAACGGTCCAAGAGTCTTCAGTTGTGTTGCGCGCGGGCCATTGCGGTCGAGCACTTCGAGCGAACGCATCATCATGCGGTGGGCTTCCTCGAACCGATCGGGCAACCAGAGCGGCTTGACGGCGCCCAATTGATAGATGATGTCCTCCTCGGCCTTACCATTGGCGCCGAGCGATTCGAGCATCGTTGCGGCCTCTTCTGGGTTGTCCTCGCGCAGTACTCGCAAGGCCCGCAAGTGCTGAGAAAGCTCATCCAGCACGATGTTGTTGTGCTCGGGTTCGGGAGCGGCGAGGTCGGTCGGTGCGGGCTGGCTCACCCGGCCAACGTTAGGTCGCGGCGCAGGCCCGTCGCGCCAAAAGAATCACGCGACTTTCTCTGCGAACGAGCGGTCTTCATTCATGTGCCGCATCGTTGTCCGATGCACTCGCCGATTCGTGCTTCAATGGCGCGTGCGATACGTCGCGCATACAACACCACCTCCACCCCATTTCAAGGAGAACCACCCCAATGTCAACACCCAGAAAAGGCATGATCGCCGAGTTCAAGGACTTCATCGCCACCGGAGACCTCATGACGATCGCCGTGGCGTTCATCATGGGAGCGGCGATCAAGACCGTCATCGATTCCTTCGTGAAGGACATCGTCACCGGCATCATCGGCCTCTTCGTGAAGTGCCAGGACATCCTCGTCGACGGTAAGCCCTCGGGTAAGCAGGATTGCTCCGGTCTCACCGGCAAGGCCTACAAGAGCGTCGCTTGGGGTAGCTTCCTGAACAACGTCATCCAGTTCATCATTATCGGCTTCGTGGTCTTCATGTTGGTGAAGGCGTACAAGAAGATGACCAAGCGTGGTCTGTCGACCGATGGCCCCACCCCCGACCAGACGCTGCTCACCGAGATCCGCGACCTGCTTAAGAAGTAGCTGAATCGAAGAAGGGTGGCCCCGATGGGGTCGCCCTTCTTTGCGTTTTCGACTGATTTTGCGCTGGCCGTCGGGCATGAGTCCCGCAGGAGCACCTCCCTTCATCGGTTTGGAGCGGCCGCTCGGCGTGGCAGCCTGCGGCAGGCGATCGCTGCGGCTACCGTGGGGGCCGTTGTCTCACACCGCTGGGGAGTGCCGTGAAAGTTCCGTTGACCGTTGTCGATTTCATCCGCCGGGCCGAACAGGTCTATGGCGATCGTGTCGCTGTCATTGATGAGCCGGATCAGCCGGCACAAAGTTGGGAGTCGCTGACCTGGAAGCAGGTCGCCGAACGCGCCCGGGCTCAGGCCGCCGGGCTTGATGCTCTCGGTATCGCTCAGGGCGAACGCGTTGCCATGATCAGCCAGAACTCGGCCCGATTGCTCACCGCGTTCTACGGCGTGAGCGGGTCCGGGCGCATCCTCGTGCCGATCAACTTTCGCCTCGTGGCCGAAGAAGTTCAGTACATCGTGAACCATTCCGGCGCGCGCATCTTGCTGATCGACCCTGAGCTCGAATCGGCCATGACCGCGGTGACCTGTGAACGCAAGATGGTCATCGGCGCCGAGTCGGACGCGGTCATGTACCAGTACGGTGTCACGCCCAACGCGTGGGAGCCAGACGAAGACGCGACGGCCACGATCAACTACACCAGTGGCACGACTGCTCGCCCCAAGGGCGTGCAACTCACCCATCGCAACGTGTGGTTGAACGCCACCACCTTCGGCTGGCAGGCAGGGGTCAACGATCGCGACGTGTACTTACATACGCTGCCTCAGTTCCACTGCAACGGGTGGGGCATGGTCTACGGCGTCACCGGCATGGGTGGCACGCACATCATCCTGCGCAAGATCGACGGCGGCGAGATTCTTCGCCGCGTGCAACAGCACGGGGTCACCTACATGTGCGCTGCGCCCGCAGTACTCGCTGCTGTGCTCGATGCCGCCGCCACGTGGGACGGGCCGATCCCTGGGCATGGCACCACACGCGTCACCGTCGCCGGAGCGCCGCCACCCTCGCGGCTTATCGAGCGGGTAGAGACCGAGCTCGGCTGGGAGTTGATGCAGATCTACGGGCTGACCGAGACCGCCCCGTTGCTCACGATGAACCGCCGCCGAGCCGAATACGACGACCTCAGTCCGGCCGACCGGGCGGTGGCGCTCTCGAAGGCGGGTGCACCAGCCCTGGGCGTCGAGATCAAGATTTCCGCCGATGGTGAAGTTCTCGCTCGCTCAAACGTCGTGATGGAGGGCTACTGGGCCCAGCCCGAGGCCACCGCCGACGCCATCGTCGACGGGTTCTTCCGCACGGGCGACGGGGGCTCGGTCGATCAAGGCAACTTCTTGTCGATTCAAGACCGCAAAAAGGACGTCATCATTACTGGCGGCGAAAACGTCTCATCCATCGAGGTTGAAGACGCCGTGTTCCAGCATCCCGACGTCATCGAAGTGGCAGTGATTGGCGTGCCCGATCCGAAATGGGGCGAATTGGTCATGGCGCTCGTCGTGAAGTCTCCGTCATCGACCCTTTCCGAGGAGGAGTTGATCGCGTTCACCAAAACCAAATTGGCTGGTTACAAATGCCCCAAGCGCATCGAGTTTCGCGCTGAGCTCGCCCGCACCGCCACCGGAAAACTGCAGAAATTCAAGCTGCGATCGCCCTATTGGGAAGGGTTCGTCCGCCAGGTCAATTGACCCATCGCGCCCCTACGGCGCAAGTGCCGCAAGCGGTGCCACCGCAAGATTGCGGGCGATGGTGAAAAGCAGTGCAATGGTGCCGAGCACGAAAAGAGTTCGTCGTGGTATCGGTGATAGGGCGGGAAGGGCTGGACCACCAACACGTGGCACGGCCCAGACCAGCCAGGTGTAGATCAGCACGCCCAGCACAAGGGGCGTGAAAAGGTTGAACCCGAGCGCCTGTTGTAGATGTCCATGCATCAGCGCCCGTGTGCCACGGGTGAGGCCGCAGCCCGGGCACCACCAGCCGGTCACCGCATGGAACGGGCAGGGCGGAATGAGGTTTGGCACGCTGTTTCCGAAGCCACGCACGTAGAACAGCGCTGCCGCTCCGGCCAGTGCCGAAGCAACGGGCTGTAGCCAGACGCGTGGTGCGCTCTTGGCAGCCGTCGCCGCGTGGTCAAAGGACATGGGCGCTAGGCTACGCCTTGGTTCCCAACGCCACCTTGACTGCGGGCTGATTCACCAGTTCGAAAAAGTCGTTGCCCTTGTCATCGACCACAATGAAGGCGGGAAAGTCGACAACGTCGATCTTCCACACTGCCTCCATGCCCAGTTCGGGGTATTCGAGCACCTCGACGTGGGTGATGCAGTCCTGTGCCAGTCGGGCCGCTGGCCCACCGATGGAGCCAAGATAAAATCCACCGTGCGCCTTGCAGGCCTCGGTCACTTGTCGACTGCGGTTGCCCTTGGCCAGCATGATGAAGCTTCCCCCGGCTGCCTGGAAACGCTCGACATAGCTATCCATCCGGCCAGCGGTGGTGGGCCCAAACGAACCCGACGCCATGCCGACGGGCGTCTTGGCCGGCCCGGCGTAGTAGACGCAGT
>JAYTVF010000091.1:0-2250 GCA_043744155.1 Acidimicrobiia bacterium
TGCGCCTCATACCGATGGGTTCCCTCGGTGAGGGTAGTCAGATCGGTGACGGGGTAGAGCGCCACTCCGGCCAGGCATAGGTCCGGATGATCGGCCAGCAGGTTCAGTACCGTGAATCCGCCAGCTGAGCCGCCCATCACCGCGATTCGACTGGACCATCCCCGGGCCTTGGCGTGGCGGATAGCCGACACGATGTCGGTGGTGTCGATCTCTCCCCAGCCTCCCGCCATAGCCTGCGTATATGACCGCCCGTGGCCGCTGGACCCACGATGATCCGGTACCAATACCGACCACCCTCGGTCGAGCCACCAGGCGATGCGGGGGTTGAATGTGACCGGCCACTGATCGGTCGGGCCGCCGTGCAGCCAACAAATCATCGGCTGCTCGGGCAACGGTTGGCGCGGCCGATAGAGACGGGCATGCAACGTTTCACCGTCTGCGGCGGCAAATGTTTCCAGCGTCGGCTCGGCGAGATCAGCGGCTCCGAATCCGAGCACGGGGCCGTGGGCGAGCACCGACGGTTCGCCGGCGGGCATGTGATACGCCACGACCTGATGCGGGGTGCGACCGCCACTTCTCACCGCCACCAACGTGTCGCCCTTCCAATCCAGGCCACCGTGATGAGCCTTGGCCACTTGTCGCACCTCACCCGTGGCCACCGCGACGACACACAGCCGCCCGAAGCCACCCTCGTTGCGATTGAATGCTATCTGGGTGCCGTCTGGCGACCAGGCAAAGCTGCGTTGGCCCGGTCCCCATGTGGGATCGCCGTGCTCGAACGGTTCGTGTACCGCTGGCTCGGCGTCGGACCGGGCCGGGCCGAAGATCCACAGGTTCAACCAACCGGTACGGTCACATAGGTACGCCACGTCGGTGCCGACAGGAGCGAATCGGGGCTGCTGTACTTGCACGCCCGGCTCGCCGACAGCCCCAACCGGGCCCGAGCCGTCCGAGGGCGCCACGACCCAGCGACTCTCGTCCCACGGCATGTGAGGCGCGTCCCATTCCTGCCACAGGAGAAAGGCGCCATCAGCCGACCACGAAGGATCGAGCGCGAAGTCGGCCGTTCCCGCCGAGATACGACGCGGCCAGGCGCCACCAACCACCAGAGACGTCACCGCGACGTGCCGCTCATCGACGATGTAGGCCACCTCTGTGCCATTGGGAGAAACGGCTGGTGCTGCGACCCAATGGCCTGCCGATTGGGTGGTGAGCCGCCTGGACGGCCCACCGGCAACAGGTTGCAGCCAGAGGTCCCCCGCCCCGACGTACACGATTGCGGTTCCGTCGGGACACCACGAAAAGCATCCGCCCCCGAACGGCCTCGGCCGTCCCGGCGCAGGCACCGTCGTGACGATCCGCTCAGGACCTGCTTCGACCGAGACTCCTGGCGTCGCTCCAGACTGCGCAAACGCGCCGTGTTCCGGCCGACCCGCTGTTGTTTGATCGGCAGAGGTGCGCAGCGACACAACGACAATTGCTGACATCGCACCCCAGGCCGACACGAACGCCAAGGCTGTCCCGTCGGGTGACAACCGAGGCTCCCCCAACATTCGCCCACCCGCCACCATCTCGGGGCTGACCGACTCTTCACGCTGCGACGACATCCAGCCAGTCTGTCCGATTCTTGCCTCAGCAAGCGGGACGGTCGCAGCGGGACGGTCGACCTGTCGATGCCGCGAGGAGGCACCCGAGGGCCATTTCCGGCGCTACCTCGGTGTTGTCGGTTCTGTGCGGCCCGGCCCGCGTGCGCCGAAGGTCCACCGCGGCGACTACGGTACGCCACCATGAGCACTCGCCAAACCCCGGACCGGAACCTCGCCCTCGAGCTGGTGCGAGTGACCGAGGCGGCAGCGATGGCGGCCTCACGATGGGTAGGCCGTGGCGACAAGAACGGGGCTGATGGTGCCGCCGTCGAGGCCATGCGTACGGTCCTGTCGACCGTGGCGATGGACGGCATCGTCGTCATCGGCGAGGGCGAAAAGGACGAAGCACCGATGCTCTACAACGGTGAGAGGATCGGTGACGGAACCCCACCCTTGACCGACATAGCCGTAGATCCAATCGACGGCACCACGCTGGCGGCCTACGGGCGGGCCGGGGCCATCGCCGTCATCGCCGTGTCGGATCGCGGCACCATGTTCAACCCGGGCCCGTGTGTCTATATGGAAAAGATCATCGTGGGGCCCGAGTGCGTTGGTTCCATCGACATCACCGCGAGCCCGTCGCAGAATCTACGCTGGATCGCCA
>JAYTVF010000092.1:0-7296 GCA_043744155.1 Acidimicrobiia bacterium
GACGACTCGGCCACAATGGCCCCCGTGATCCGCGACGCCTCCCGGGACCTGTTCATCTAAACAGACTGACGCACTGATGAGCCAGATTGTTGCCCCAGCACAATCCGGCTCATCAGGAGCCCGAGTGGGGGCGCGTGGTGAGATCGGCGATCTCACCGCCGATCTCGACCAGAAGTTCGCCTGCACGGTCGAAACTCTCCTGTGGTCGACCCACCCGATCACGCAGCGAGAACGCGGCGGCAAATCCGGCGTCGAGCAAGGCGGCAGGGTCCACCTCAACGCGACCGCCGACGATGACGACCTTGGCATTCGGGGCTTTGTTCCTCACCCGGCGCAACACACCGACGGGTGCTTTGCCTTGCAGAGTCTGTAGGTCAACCGCGCCCTCACCGGTGACAACGAGATCGGCACCGTCAACGACGGCGTCGAATCCAACGGTGTCGAGCACGATGTCGACGCCCGGACGGATCTGTGCCCCCAACATGGCCATAAGAGCGAACCCCGTTCCGCCAGCAGCACCCGCCCCACTTCGACCGGCGTGATCGACGCCGACGAGATCTGCCATCACCGCGGCCAGACGCGCCATGCCTGCCTCTAGCACCACAACATCGGCCATCGTGGCCCCCTTCTGCGGACCGAACATGGTGGCAGCGCCCGTGAGCCCGCACAGAGGCACGGCGACATCGCTGGCCACCAGGATGCGCACGCCAGTCATGGCCGGATCGAGCCTGGACGCGTCGATGCAGGCCAAGTCACCAAGCGCGGCCCCACCCGGGGCTACCTCGCCACCACGCTCATCGAGGAACCGTACGCCCAGCGCGGCCAACAGGCCCGAGCCGCCGTCGGTCGTGGCACTGCCACCGAGGCCGACGATGATTTCGTCACACCCCTGATGTGCCGCGGCTCGGATCAATTCGCCGGTTCCGAAGGTCGAGGCGTTGAGCGGTGCTCGCAGGCCGCCGGGTAGCCGGGCCAGCCCTGAGGCTTCGGCCATTTCGATAACGGCCACACGGCCCTGGCGAGCGAAAATAGCCGTGGTCGGAGTGCCGGTCGGCCCACGCACGATGGACGAAACCCGTTCGAAGCCGGCCGACAGCGCGGCGTCGACCGTGCCCTCGCCACCGTCGGCGATGGGACGCAGCACAATGTCCCAGGTGGGCTGGCGTTGTCCGATGCCGGCACCGATCGCCTGCGCGACCTGGCTGGCGATGAGGCACCCCTTGAATTTGTCCGGCGCGATCACGACCCGAAATGGCACCCAAACATCCTTGCACCCCGTCCCGCCCCCGGCGCAGACGATATCTTCCGTGCATGTCGAGCGCCCCCTACGCACCTTCCACCCTCGCTGTCGTTTCCGGGCGTCCCACCGGTGACGGCCAGCCGTTGAACGCGCCCATCGTGTTGGCCTCAAACTTTCGTGGTGGCGGCGACTACGTACGCAGCCACGGTACCGATACATGGGCCGCGCTCGAGGCCGCCGTCGGCGCACTAGAAGGCGGCCATGGCGTGTCCTTCGCCTCGGGCATGGCCGCGGCGTCGGGGCTGCTCCATGCGTTCGCACCCAAGATTTTGGTGCTCCCCACCGTGTCGTATATGGGCGTTCGCTCCCTTTTGGCCGATTTAGTCGATCGAGGCCAGTTGGCGATTCGCTCAGTCGACATCACCGATAGCGCGGCGGTGCTCGCTGCGGCGCAGGGTGCCGACCTGGTATGGCTCGAATCTCCCACCAACCCGACGCTTGACGTCGCAGATCTGCCCTTGCTACTCGGGGCATGCCGACAGATGGGCGTACCGACGGTGGTTGATTCCACCTTCGCAACGCCTTTGTTGCAGCGGCCGCTCGAACTCGGCGCCACCGTGGTCTTGCACAGCGGCACCAAATTCATCGGCGGTCACAGTGACCTCACGCTCGGACTGGCCGTAATGACCGACACAGACCTGCTCGGCCGCGTCGCTCACGCTCGCGCCGTCATCGGCGGCACCCCGGGTGCGCTTGAGGCATACCTGGCCCTGCGCGGTCTTCGTACCCTGGCGGTACGACTCGACCGTTCAGTTGCGAATGCAACGGTATTGGTCGAACGGTTGCGGCGTCACACGCACGTAGAGAGTGTGCGCCATTTCGGCGCTATGGTGAGCTTTATCGTGCATGGCGGTGCCCCAGCGGCAGATGCAACCATCGCCGCCGTGCACCTAATTGTGCCTGCAACCAGTTTGGGTGGCGTCGAGACGACCATGGAGCGACGACAAAAGTATGCAGGCGATGCCAACGTTCCGCCCGGGCTGATCCGCATGAGCGTCGGCATCGAAAACGTCGACGACATCTGGAACGATCTGGCCGCGGCCCTCGCAATCCTCGGTTCAGCCGAGGGCTAGCGCAGCGTGCCGCTAGATCGAAGGTATCGCCACTTTGCGCCGCCTCATCGGTGGCAACACGGTGGGCGGCTGCTGACGCGGCGGCAGCGCCTCAAGCAGCTCGGTCGTGGCCGCGGCGATCTGGCGCACCGCCCGGTCAATGGCCTCGGCGGTACGCGCCGACGGTGCCTGCACACCGCCTACTTTGCGGACGTACTGCAGGGCGGCGGCTTGGATTTCGGTCGGCGTCGCCTCGGGTTCGAGACCACGCAGAGGCGTGATGTTCCGGCACATGCAGACCACGTTAGGCCCTAAAGGGCTCGCTCAAGAGGCGTTGCGTGAAATTGTCGCTCGCCCGGCCTTGACCGCTCGCTCCATTTGTCCGATGAGATTGGCGAGCGCATCATTGGGTGTTTCACCCACGCCGACCCGCCAATCGTTCTTCGCGAACCAGGCGATCACCACGGTCTCACTGTCAATAGCGGCACGCGGCACATGCTCCATCGGGAACGCCAGCCACTTGCCGCCCTCATGCGTCCCGCCGTATGTGCTGGGGAAAATGATGCACGGCGAGAGCACGCCAGAGGGGTCAAGGTTTACTTCAACTAATCCATCGCGGTTTGCCACCCCTGCATCATGCCCGAAATGAGTGAGAATCGTCAGATGCACCACAGCACCCAAGAGCTACGCGCGCTCGCACATCAGTGGGCCGCACGGGCCGTTGACCGAGCTTTCGATGGACCGTCCACGATCGGGATGGCGCCCGCGCAGGTCGAGCTCTCGTCGTCGATCAACGCAGCCGGGTTGGGGGCCGAGGAGGCGTGGCGGCGGTGGACCGAAACCATCAAGCCGTCGAATCTCGACACTGCTGGTTCGGCGGGTCGGATGGAGCACCGGCCAGTATCAGGGGTGGTCGCGTCGATTGCTGCGTGAGGGCACGGCATTCGTGGTTCCAACGACGTGGCAGGGCGAAACAGTCGCTCGGTTGGCGATGCTTCACCCCGCCGCAAACGTGTCGCTTTGTGCCGAAATCTTCGACTCGATGGCCAACGGGGCCGAATCGGTCGGTTAGGCGCAGGCCTTCTTCAGCTCGGTCGCGAATGTGGCCGGCTGAGCTAGACCCTTCACCGTGCGCACCAAGCGGCCTGAATCTTCGGTGAGCTGACCCGCTCTGATCGACCACACCACGCAGTAAAGCTTGGTCTGATCGACCTTAGCCGTGCGCTCGACAGCGACCAGACCCATCTTGGCCCGATAGGTCGAGTCGTTCACCTTCGTCATCGTGGCCGGTATCAACGTAGAGGACACCAGGTAGCGATACCCCGACAGGTCGGTGCCCTTGCTCGGATTGATCTTGGCGACAAGGCCAGCGTCCATTCGAGCCAGAGCGTCGGCATAGGTCTGAGCCAACCGGGTCGCCGATTCAGCGGTGGGTTTCGTCGGATCGACTGTCGTGGCCGGCGCGGCCGTGGTGGTCGGAGCTACGGTCGTCGGGGCCACGGTCGGCTTGGTCGTCGGTGTCGTGGTGGTCGCCACCGTAGGCTTGGTGGTGACCGAAGTGGTCGTCGCGCCGCCGGGCACGGTGGTGGCGGACTTCTTCCCAGTCGTGGTCGTCGTCGCCCCTCGGGTGGTCGTCGTTGTACCTGCCCGAGTGGTGGATGTGGTGCGAGCGACAGTGGTCGACGAACGATTTGTCTGGTTGGTGGCCTGCGCCGACGTCGAAGAACTGTCGCCCGTCGCTGCGGCGGCGGCCTGCGCGCTTGTCGCTCCCGCCGCCACAGTCGTCGCGGCTGCGGGCGCTGCGGTGGTGACTGGGTTGGGATTCGTCACCGTCGTCGCCAACACGGTGGCCTGCGTGGTGGTTGATCCCTTCTTCACCGACGTCACCGACGGGGACGCGTTCTTCTTCGGCGAATCCGATGACATCACCTTGGCAAAGACCGCGGTGAGGCCGACGAACGCGGCCAGACCTGCGCCCACATAGGCCACCGCACGAGCCCGATGTGGGCGATCATTCGACGGTGACTCATTGGTGGAATTCATAGTTGGCGCCCTTTGTCGGAGATTGAAAATCGCGACGAGTCACGTCTCGTGATTGAGAAGCTTTCCCGCAAGATCTGACATTACCCGTTCCCTCAAGGAAGCGCCGAAGGGATCACCTGGGCAAGCCCATTCACGAATGCCGTTCCGTTCGGGGTACCTAGGCCTGTGACGTCGTCATATCCGGCCCGGGTGAACAGCGTCTGTGTCTGGTTCGTCGTACGCAGTGACGTGAGGAGTCCGTCGGCGTCGTCTGTTCCATTGGCAAAGTTGACGCGAACGACCGCTACCGTCTTCGGTGGATCGACGACATCGTGATGCGTCGGCGCGCTGAGCCGATACAGCGCCGGGTTCAAGAACCCGAGTGCACGCCCCGCGGTTTGGGTGGACAGAGCGACGATGCCTGCCATGAGGGGTGAGGACAAACTGGTGCCGCCAATGCGGTACTCGCTGTATTTTACCGTGCCGTCAGGAAACGTTTGCCGCTGACCAACCAGAAAACCGGTCTGAGGATCTGCGACCGCCGCGATGTCGGGCACGGCACGGCCCGGTGAGACATCCTCGAAATAGCGGCTGATGTCGGTCGCTACGATGCCTTGTTGATACTTGGGCTGATCAAATACCCGGCTCGTTCCGCCTCCGGCACCATACAAGTACTGACCCGGCAACTCGTCGGACCAGACCCCATCTTCGAGATTTACCTTGGTCGTTCCCCAGCCGGTCTCGAAGAGGTAGTCGTTCTGCTTGCCGACGCCAAGACTGGTACCACCAACGGCAGTGACCCACGGATCAGAGGCTGGATAGTCGACCGTGCGCGCACCGCTATTGTCGACCTCATCGCCGTTGTCGCCCGATGAGAACAAGACTGCCGTGCCGACCAATGCAGCCTCTAAGAACACGGCGTTGTAGGCATTGGCCAAGACCGGGTCGGCCACGTCACCCAGACCACCCCACGAATTGGTAATGACGTCGGCCAGGTGCTCATCGATAACGTCGTTCAAGGCACCCAACAGATCCGAATCCTGGCAACTGGCCGCGCCTGCGTAGAGCACCGTCGCTCCCGGGGCCACCGCATGCACGGCTTCGATATCGAGGGTCTCCTCGCCATACCAACCCTGTTCACCGCACAGGTCACCGAAGTTGCGATCGCTATAGCCGTAGCGCACCCCTCGGGGCAGAATTTGACGGAACTGCTTGTCGGCCCACGGTCGCGGGCCGTTCTTCTCCGCGTATGACGCGATGTCCTGGCGGATCAGCGGCGAGGCGTAGGCATCGATGACGGCGACGACTACACCCGTACCGTCGGTGCCCGCCTTGACGAGGTCGGCAATGCCGTACGCACCCTGCAACTGCGCGGGGATGTACCCACATGGCGCGTAGGGAATCGGGCCTGCGTAGTCGATCGTCAGATCAGGCAGCCCGGCCGCCACCTTTTCACCCCAATAGGCCGAACAAGGTCCGGCATTCACGAACGCGTCGGGCGGCGGTACCGCCGTCGGGCCAGCAGCGCCAACGCTTTCAGCAGCTGCACTTTGAGCGAAGACGGCGCTGGTGTGGGCCATGGTTTTCTTGGCCGCCGCCGGCCGTTCGCCATCGATCACATGAAGAGGATGCGCCATGCGGCTGGCGTGGTTGATGCCTTCGACAAATCCGTCAACGATCGGCACGACGTTGGCCGGAATCAGCAACGGGCGCAGTGGGGCAGAGAAGATGGCGCCCGTGGCGTCGCGCACCCGATGGATATCGGTGCGAAAGGCCCGGTTTGCTGCTCGCACGGTGCCTTGGGCTGCTACGAAGAAATGGTTGGCCGGGTTATAGGTAATGCGAAGTCCCGACCGGGTAAGCCACCCGGTCACCATGTCGCTCATGGCATCCGTTGGCGCAAACTGTGTTCGAAACGCACGGGCTGTCAGGAATTTTCCAAACGCAGGATCGGCTGGATCAGAGATTGCATAGGCCAACGCCTTTGCGCCCTCGGCGTCGCGAAGTTTTAGTGCGGCTTCAAAACGGACGGCATCATCTGGAAAAATGCCGAGGTCTTCGTCGCCTGGCGCCAAGCGGTACGCCGATCCGGGCAACAGTACGTATGGAACGACGGGATCCGCAGCGGCCCTCGCGGGCGACATCGAGCCGACAAGGGCGGCCAAGCTGAGCGAAACGCCCAGACAAACGATGCGGCGGAATTGCATCACACATACCCCAATTTTCGTCGTTGCGCCGGTCGGGCCACGCTGCCGCCGGAGAAATTCTCAATACCCTCAAGACGATAGTCCGAACGAACCATGCCATGATGCATCGGGCCTGCAGAAAGAATGATCGTGCGCATAGACAACGACGGCGTCGCTCTCGATTTCGACGTAGCAGGGGATGGACCAGCCGTTTTGCTGATCCACGGCTTTCCCGACACCCGACGTGTGTGGCGTCACCAGGTTCCTGCCCTCCTTGACGCGGGCTACCAGGTGATCGTGCCCGACCTACGAGGCTTCGGATCATCGGCGAAGCCCTCCGCGGTCAGCGCGTATCACCTGTCCCACCACGTCAGCGACATGATCGCTCTCCTGAATCATGTGGGCCAGAAGGACGCGCATGTCGTAGGACACGACTGGGGGTCGGCCGTGGCATGGGCCACGGCGTCATTCTCACCCAGCCACGTGCGCAGCGTCGTGTCGATGTCGGTCGGCCATCCGAAGTCCTTCGCCGCCGCAGGAACCGCCCAGCGGGAGAAGTCGTGGTACCTCTTACTCTTTCAGTTCGAGGGCGTCTCCGAGCAGTGGCTCGTGATGGATGACTTTGTCAACCTGCGCAACTGGGGAAACCATCCCGACATCGATGAGGTGGTTCAGAACTTCCAGCAGCCAGCGTCGGTCACTGCGGCATTGAATATCTACCGGGCCAACGCCCATC
>JAYTVF010000093.1:0-2240 GCA_043744155.1 Acidimicrobiia bacterium
ACACCCGGTACGGCTCGGCCGACGAAGCCCGCCCGCCTTTCGCCGTCGGCGCGGACCGCAATATTCATAAGGGTCTCGGTCATCCCGTAGCGCTCAACGATGCGCTGACCTGTGAGGCGCTCAAAGCGCTCATGTTCCACCGCTGGTAGGGCCGCTGATCCCGATACCAAGATGCGAGCGCGGGCCAACGATCTTGCAATGGCCGAATCGGCTTCGGCTGCCTGAGCGAGGCGGCGATACATCGTCGGAACAGCGAACAGCATGGTCGCACCGCGGTCGAGTGCTTCCGCAACGGCCTCGGGCGAGAACTTTTCGATCAGCGTTAGCGACCCACCGCGTCGCAACGGGCCGAGAGTTCCCAGCACCAATCCGTGAACGTGAAAGAGCGGCAGCGCATGCGTAAGCCGATCATCGCCCGTCCACGCCCACGCATCGCCGATGGCGTCAAGATTTGACTCCACGGCACGACGCGGGATCATCACGCCCTTGGGCAGCCCGGTGGTACCAGAGGTGTAGAGGATGAAGGCCACGTCCTCAGCGCCTAACCCGTCAGGCAACGGGCCTGATCCATGGAGCTCTACGTCAACGTCGATCCGGCGTAGGTGGGCCAGAGGAACGGGCACCGCCGCTCCGGGTGCTGCAAGGAGAACCTCGGGTTGGCTATCGGCGAGCATGTGTTCCATCTCACGCAACCCCGCCTTGGCACTTACGGGTACGACCGCCGCGCCTGCGGCCAGAGCGGCAAGAACGCCGACCACCGTTTCGAGCGTCGGGTCAGCCACGATGACGGCTCGTCCGACGCCCTCAAGCGCCGCCGCCAGCGCGCTTGCCGCCCCCGAAAGCTGGCGATAGCTAAGGCTTCGCTCCCCCACGGTCACGGCCACGCCGTCGTCAGGATCGGCCAGGCGCGGGAAGAACGGCAGCTTCATGGCGGCAAATACTACGGCCAACGGCTCGGGCAAACAGCCTCTATCGGAGCCCTCAGCCTGCTGGCGCAAGCCGCTCGGCATCATCGTGGCGCGCCGTTCAGCACCGAAACACCCAGCGAGGGGATTTCTCAGCCCGGCGCATCGCCCAGCGAGGGGATTTCTCAGCCAGGCGCATCGCCCAGCGAGGGATTTCTCAGCCCGGAATGCCGGCCAGTTTCCAGGCGTAGGCCAGCGCATGGTCGAGCGAGTCGGTGAATGCCTGGCCGGTCCACGCGATGTCGAAGGCCGTGCCATGGTCGACGGATGTGCGGATAATCGGCAAGCCGAGCGTCACGTTGACCCCGGTGTCGAAGGCCAATAGTTTCATCGGACCATGGCCTTGGTCGTGGTACATACACACGATTGCGTCAAATCTATGGCGATGCACGGCCTGGTAGAACACCGTGTCGGCCGGATGTGGGCCCGACGCGTCGATCCCCCGAGCGCGGGCCGATTTGATGGCCGGCACGATGTGTTCGATGTCCTCAGCCCCGAAAAGACCGTGCTCACCCGCATGAGGATTGAGGCCGCACACCGCGATTCGAGGCCGGTCGAGAAAGCGCTTCAGCGTAGTATTCGTGAGCTCGATGACATCGACGATACGAGGTTCCCGCACCCGTCGGATCGCATCCTGCAACGAGCAGTGGGTGCTCACGTGCGTGACCGCCAATGGTCCGTTGGTGAGCATCATGGTGACGCTTTTGCTACCGCAGATTTTTGCGATGAACTCGGTGTGACCGACGAAGCCGGGGTCGCTGAGCTGGGTCGCTTCCTTGTTCATTGGCATCGTCACGACCCCGGCCACGTGGTGTGCGAGCGCGTCGATAGTGGCCGCCTCAACGTACGCGCGAGCGGCCGCGCCCGAAGCGCCGTCGAGCTGGCCTGGGCGATGGTCGACCGCCGAGAGCAGACCCAGGTCGAGCACATTGCAGGCGTCGGGTGCCAGCGCATCGGTTGGCGATGCCAAGACGTTGAGGGCCATATCAAGCCCAAGCAGTTCGACTCCGTGCCGCAGTATGGCGGCGTCGCCGTACACGATTGCGTTCGGTATCGGGCCGCTGGCCATGCGGCGCAACACGATCTCGGGACCGACTCCCGATGCATCGCCCATCGTGATCGCCATCGGCCGATGGGCCAAATTCGGCGCAGCGTGGTCAACGGCTTGCGAACGGCCAATGTTCATGTTGGCAGTCTGGCCGAAAGCAGTTCGACTAGTGAGGAGGCGGAGCCGAAACCCCCGGCCCGCGTCATGATCAGCGGCTCGGGCTCATC
>JAYTVF010000094.1:0-2229 GCA_043744155.1 Acidimicrobiia bacterium
GATGCGCTTCGCAAGTTCTTCCTGCTGATCGACGCCAGCCCTCGTGCCCAAGATGTCTTCGTCGTGATCCAGAGCGAATTCGGACGTCAGGTGACCGAGAACTCGGGCGGCGGCACCGACCACGGACGGGCTTCATCCACCATCGTGTTGGGCGGCGGCGTGAAAGGTGGGCTCTATGGCGCCATGCCGAGCCTGGTTCCGGCCAACCGGTTCTATGACGCCATGGTTCCGACCGTCGACTTCCGCTCGGTGTACGCAACGGTGCTGAACCGTCTCGGTGGAGACCCGAACCTGACCGACGTTGCACTCGGGCGCGACGAGTCCAACGCCGTGTTTGCCGATCTCGGGCTGTTCACGACCGGCCCGGTGACCCCGCCATCGACAGTGCCGAACTCGACCACTAGTCCCGCCTCGACAACGCCGACCACGATGCCACCGACCACGATGTCGCCCGGGTCGACCAGCACGACGAGTCGACCGCCGACATCCACCACGCCCACCACGCTGTCGCCCGTCACGACACCCTCGACGAGCATGGCACCTACAACCTCGTCAACAGCTCGACGCTAGGTTCGACCATCGATGGGGCGCAACCGGGGCGCACCCGGGGCGCACCCGGGGCGCAACCGGGGCGCAACCGGAGCGCAACCGGGGCGCAACCGACGGCCGCGGTCCGAGTCGTGTCTCCGAACCCGCCCTCGCTAGGGCCGATCGGTGGCGAGGGTAATGGCATTGTGTCCTTCTCGCTATCGAGCTGGGGCTCGACGGCCGTCATGGTGGGTTCATGTCCTGCCGCTCCCGCTCCCTTGCCCGCCCGGCTTTCGCAACGAGAGTCGGACGGGCAGAGCTGATTGCTGCGGCGCTCGCGGGTGATCGGTTGGCATGGGAGGAACTGACCCAGCTGACCCGATGCATCGTGTGCAAGGCCATGCGCTCCTTCGATGTGAATGACATCGACTGCGACGAGGTATTGGGCGCCACCCTGGAGACGGTGTATCGGAAGTTGTCGGCCGTGCGCGAACCCGACGCGCTGCTCGGCTGGATCGGCGTTGTGGCCCGCAACCAGGCATTGCGCATCGTGCGCCGTCAACGTGAGGTACCTACGGATGTACGCGTCATCGAGGGGCGCTCGATGAGTGACTATTTTGTCGATGAGGTCGACCCCGACTTCGTGTCGATGTGGCGTCTGATGCTCGGAGCAATCGACGCGCTCACACCGTTCGAGCAGGAACTGCTGAAGCTATTGGTGCAAGAGCCCGATCTCAGCTATGCCGAATTGGCTCGACGGCTCCGGCGTCCGGTTGGCAGCATCGGCCCGATCCGGCAGCGCGCCTTGGCAAAATTGCGGGCTGCTGTTCCCGTCAGCGCCGCAGCGTAAGCGACTCCGGAGTCAGTTCGCCAGCGCATCAGCACACCGCTTCACCCAGGGAATCGCCCCCTGCCGGTCAGCAGCAGCGTGGGCCTGCGACAAAAGGCGGTGCGCATCATCGGTGTTTCCCAACGCCCGTTGCGCTAACCCGAGCACTCGGTCGATCGGTCCGAGACAGGCCATTTCGCCGGCAGCCAACGCCCACTGGCCGAAGTACGGTGCCAGCTCGCCGGCATACCGACGCACCAGAGTGAGGTCATCGACCAACACCGACGTCTCAAGAGCGGCGACGGTGGTGGCCTGCCACATCCAGTTGCGCGGCCATGTTTGGGCGCTGAGACGCCGTAGCAGCCTGCGGGCATCGTCGGTTCGGCCCGACTCGGCGTGCACGAGCGCGAAGGCGGCGATGAACAACGGGTTCTCGTCCACGAAATCGGCCAGGGTGCGTTCCAGCTCGGCCAACGCGGCCTGCTGCCCTCGGTCGCGCCCGATGCTCCAGGCCAGCGCCATCTGCGCAAGCACCAGGTTGTGCCGCTGATGCGAGACGCTGACTGCGTGTGCCGCCAGCCGTTCGGCCTCATCAGGGCAACCTAGCGTGGCCAAGATGACGGCCTCGCCCATGCGCACCCGGGTAAGTAGGAATACGCTACCGGCTGCATCAGCGACCTGGGCGGCATCGCGGGCATCGTTGAGAGCGCCGATGAGATCTCCCTGCTGCACGCGAGCCGCCGAGCGGTGGTTCAGGCCTTCGATCAGGATCGTCGTCCACTTCACAGAATGGTCGAGGTCGACATGGTGGCGGGCCTCGGCGATCTGACCTGAGGTGGTCGCTGCACGTTCATCGGCATCGTCGGGTGACC
>JAYTVF010000095.1:0-2228 GCA_043744155.1 Acidimicrobiia bacterium
CGGGAACTACGGTCGGTGCCCCATGGGATTCGCCGATCGGCTGAAAGCACGCGCACAGCTGGCGGTGAGCGACGAGGGACTTACGTTGGCCTCGTTGGCTTCACGGGTGGCGGCCGCCCACGGCGATCGCATTCTGGTCACCACACCGTCGGGCACGGCGTGGACGGCCAACCAGGTGGCGGGCGCCGTCGAATACGCATCGGGCGCGATCAGATCCCGGATCACTCACGGGGACCGGGTCCTCATCGATTACCCGAACGGGCCTGAGTTGGTCATGGCCTGTCTGGCGGTGTGTCGCGCCGGCGGCGTGGCGGTGCCGGTCAACGATGCGTCGACCGACATCGAGCGCGCCCACGTTCGACGCGACTGCGGGGCAACGCTGACGATCACCGATCCAACCCTCCTGGCCCCTCGTGAGATCCCACGTGCACATACGATCTCGCACGAGCAGAACCCGGCGGACGTTGCCGTCCTGCTATACACGTCGGGCACCACCGGCAAGCCCAAGGGCGCCGCGCTGACCCATCGTGGACTCCTCTCATCGACCCGCCGTCTTGCCCTCGTTCCTACCGGCTGGCGACGAGACGAAGCGGTGATGGCCCTTCCCCTCGCTCATGTGATGGGGTTCGCTGGATTCCTAAGCATGCTTACCGCCGGCATACCGGCGTACGTCATCTCCCGCTTTCGTCCCAACGACGTACTCGACGCCATCGAACAACGACGGTCCACGATGTTCGTCGGTGTCCCAACGATGTACCGCATGCTCCTGGAGGCCGGGGCGCAAAAGCGCGACCTTACGAGCGTGCGGGTATGGATGAGTGGGGCCGACGCCATGGCGCCGGAGTTGGCGAAACAGTTCCAACGCATGGGCGCAACGGTCACGTTGCCGTTCATTGGCACGGCCCTCGGCGAGGCGGTTTTTGTGGAGGGCTACGGCATGGTCGAACTGTCGGGCGCAGCGATCATGAAGATCACCCCGCCCTATGCCGGGGGCCTTCTGACGAAAGCACGCGGGATGACGATGCCCGGCTACCAGACGCGCATCGTCGACAAGGACGACGTGACCGTCAACGTCGGTCAGGTCGGTGAGCTTTTGGTCAAGGGGCCCGGCGTGCTCGACGGTTACTACGGCGATCAGGCCGCCACCGACGCCACCCGGACGGCCGATGGATGGGTCAGAACAGGCGATCTCGCCCGGCGCGGACCGGCCCGCACCATCGAGTTTGTTGGCCGGGCCAAAGACGTGATCAAGGTGGGCGGATACTCGGTCTACGCCGCCGAGGTCCAGGCCGCCCTGGAGGCCATCGAAGGGGTAGCCGAAGCCGCCGTTGTCGCCCTCCCCGAGGCCCGCAAGGGCGAGAAGGTGGCGGCTGCCGTGAGACCACTTCCGGGATTCATCCTCGATCCAGTGCTGCTCCGCACCACGCTGGCCGAGTCCCTGGCGGCGTACAAGGTGCCTTCGGTGATCATCATCGTTGACCAGCTTCCGCGGACCAGCACCGGCAAGATTCGTCGAAATGAACTACAGGAGATCCTCGCCAACTCGTGACGGTCGCCTCACTACGACGGGGGGCGGGACTTGAGGGTGTCGGCGTACGCAACATTGAGATCAACAACAAGGCGATCGGCGTCCTTGTCCGCCTTGGCGGAGAAGCGTTCGAGTCCCACAGTGCGGTCCTCGCGGGTGCCGTCGGGGGCGAAAATTTCGTTGTTGCAGGGATTCACGAAGACCCGCCGATCCTGGTCCCACTGCACGGCACAGCGTTCCGGCTGACCGGCTGGCAGGGCGTTGAGGGCCGCCCATTCGTCCTGGCCCAGATACATCAGGGCCAGAGGCAATCGACGCTTATCCTTCACCAGATCGTTGAAAAACAGCGGCCCGACGTCGGCCTGCTGGGTCCGACGCTTCAACTGTCGCATGACAAACAGTCGCCCGCCCAGGTTCACCTTGCTCGGCCGCTTCGACGCCACGCTGGAGAACAGCGCCAGCACGACCGCACTGACCGTAAGCGCGATGACGACTGCAACGAGCATGCGGATCGAGTGGGAACGACGGCTGTCCGTGCCCGGGGGTCGCCAACCGGGCGGGGTCGGCGCCGGGGGCGATGCAGGGGTACGGGCCACGCCCCGAAGCTAGTGGTCCGGTCGGGGTGTGGGGCGGTTGCGTCGCCCGGAGAAGCACGTCGCCCCGCCACACGCCAGATTCCGATGCCGACGGCGGATTTCCC
>JAYTVF010000096.1:0-2223 GCA_043744155.1 Acidimicrobiia bacterium
GGCGCGCAGTAGCGGCCGTTCGACCGCATCGACCCCTGCGAATGGATCATCGAGCACGACTAGCGAGGGCCGATGCACAAAGGCACGCGCCAACCCCACCCGCACCCGTTCCGTCGGAGTCAGCTCATCAGGACGTCGGTCCGTATCGAGAACCTCGACCTCGTCCAGCATGGTTTGCGCCACGCTGTCGGCATCTCGCCGATGGGTGCCGGCGAGCCGTGCGGTTGTTGCCACATGCTCGCGAACGGACTGATGAGGAAAGAGCTGGGGCGGCCCGCTTAACCAGCCAACCGTGCGTCGGAATTTCACGCCGTCGACGCGACGCAGGTCGACTCCGGCCACCTTCACGACCCCCGAACGTGGCGTCTCCAACCGCAGCACGAGCCGCAATAGCGCCCGCCTGGTGCTGCGTGGGGTACCCAAAAGTACCGTGGTTACCTCAGAGGACACATCGGCTGTGATGTCGTCGACCAGCCGATCGCCGGCGCGGTTCTCCCAGGACACCGCCTCAAACGAAATCACGCGACACCCCCTCCTGCCCGGCCCAGAGATTTCAATACTGCCACAGAGTCCAAACGACTTTGACCGCGAATTGAGAGAAATCGTCGACCTCTGCCGTGCCATTCGGCCCATTTCCCTTGATTTACGCGGTTCTGCTGCGGAAATCCAACGAGAACCCTGAGCCGGAGAAGAACACAGAGACCGCAGGATGCGTCACGCTATGTAACAACAGCATCAACAATGTGGAGCGGGTGAGATAGGTGGTAAGGCAGAACAAATGGCGCCTGGGAGGTTCGCGACGGTTGGCGATCACCAGTACGATCGCGTTCGGCGCAGTACTACTGGTCGCCAGCATGGCTCTCTCGGTGGCCGGCGACGTCGGCCGTACCGGGCCGACCGGCGCCCGAGCCGTGGCCGCAACGGGCTCAGCCATCACGCTCGAGGCAGATTCAACACCTTGCACCATCGATGAGCTCGGTAGCCGCGCCGAGCGACCCGACACGCTGGTCATTGGCCGGGATGCCGCCCATCGGGTGTGCGCCAACGTCGAGGCTCATTGGTCGGCGGTCTACTTACAAGGTGGGTTGACCTACACCATCGAAACGCGACGACTCGGCAGCACCGCCGACACCCAACTCGCGATCTACGATCCGAACGGCACATCGGTGTTGGCGACCGACGATGACGGCGGCACGATGGTGGGCGCCTCTCGTATAGTTGTCACGGCAACTACATCAGCGACCTATCTGGTCCGTGTTTCACGGGCCAAAGCCTCGTCGTCGGATCATGAACTGCTTTTCGATCTGCGCGCTACCTAATCCGGTCCTGCTGCCCGCGTGCCCGGTACCCGATCCTGCGACAGGCGATGCTCGAGGCCGACGAGGTAGTGCTGTAGCGCTGCGGTGAGACGGCCGACGTCACCCGAGGCGAGCAGATCCATAACCAAGCCGGTGAAGACGGCCTTGGTTACCGAGGCTTCCAACGACGCCTCGTCCGGGGCCAATCCGTCGGCCACGAGCCGATCCTCGATAATCGAACGCCAAACGCCGATCTGCCGTTCGCGAATTTCGAGGCCAAGTCCGGTGACCGTGGCTTCTAGGCTTACCGCCTCCAATCCGAGCCGCACCAACGCCAGGTTCTCGGGACGCTCGAGCAGCCATCCCCACCACAGGCGCAAGAGGTCGGGCTGGCTCAGCGCCGGGTTCTCAAACATCCAACTGATCCGCACGATTTCCTGCAGATGAAGAGCCCGCCGCAGCGCCAAGTCGAGCAAATCGGCCTTCGAGCCGAAGTGGTGCACGAGACGGTGCGTACTTACGCCCAGAGCGAGGGCCATTGGACGCAGGGACGACACACCGAGCCCGTGCGAAGCGAGGTAACCGACCACATCGTCGAGCAACGCCTGTTTCAACGAGAGATCCACCGTGCGCCCCACATCCACACGGTAGTGGGCGCGTCATGCCAACTCACACTAACAATCGGGATGTTGCTTGGCCGGTCCAATCACTTCGCGCCGACAAATTGTCCGTTGCACGATTTCGGGCCCGCCGACCTCCCGATCGATCAGAGAATACCTTCACCCCGCCGAGCGTCGACCGTGAGCTTGGCCTCGGCTGCGCGGCTCAGCAGATCAGCCGTGCAACTGTTCACTGGTCGAGCCCCGTGGTGGCACGGAAAGCGAGCCGATCGTCTTGCCATGACGCTGAAAGGTAACGGTTACGG
>JAYTVF010000097.1:0-2219 GCA_043744155.1 Acidimicrobiia bacterium
GAAGTGGCGGGTGCGGTGCATGGCAAACCGCGCGTCGACGACCGGCATCTCTCCGAACTGTTTGAAGATGGGCGTGACATCGAAATCGGTTCGTTCACCGGTGAGATCGAAGGACCACCGTTGTGCGAACGGGGGCTGCTCGTGATTGTCTGGGTTGTTGATGTCGGGGAACTGTGACAGCCAACCGGTACCGGTGATGAAGTGGTCGAGGTGCAGCGACCCGCCGTCGTCCCAGGCGTTGAACGTGTGGGTCTGCATGACCGGCGTCGGATGCGTGAACCACCGCAAACCCGACACGCCAACGTGGCGAGGGATGACGGCCACCTGGGTTGGCAGGCGCGAGTCCCAGTGAAAGAACGGCTCACCCTGCTTCACTCGCTCCCAGTCGCACACCATCGGGCAGATCGTGAACGCGATGTAATCCTTCGACACGGAGTAGTCGTGCACCATCGACGGGTACGGCGCCTCGAACGATTCGGTGCGGGTGAGCTCACCCTTGGCCGAAATCCAGTAGACCTCAATAACCTTGCTGGCCTCACCAGCGGTGTTGTAGCCGAAGGCAATCATCTCTCCCGTGTCCGGATCGATCTTCGGGTGCGCCGTGAAAGTTTTGCTCGTCAACTGGCCGTTGAAGTCCCACGAGCCGAGCGTGTCCAGCGTGTCCGGATCGATCTGCGTGGGGCGGGAATCTTCCTTCAGCGCCAGCAATCGGCCGGCATGCCAACTCACTGACGTGTTCGCGGTTCCACGATCCAGCCCTGCGGCGGCCGGGTCATCAGTGAACGGATTGCGATACTTACCAATCAGCGCACGGCGAGCCTTGCGTTCGGCCAGAAACTTGGGCGTACGGACGTAGCGAGTCTTGAGATCGGCACCGCCCTCGTCGATGCGGACCATGTGCAGCATGCCATCGCCGTTGAGAAAGATGTCGGTGCCGTGCAACGGTGGGTACCGAGGGTCGGCGCTGTTGCGGTAGTACGTCCCGCGCAACGAGTCAGGCAGGACACCGTCGAACTCGAGGTCGTAGACATCGGCCTCAATGCGCGCCGGCGCGGCATAGCCGCGATAGATCAGCTGATCGGGAAAGCGGACACCTGCGGCGAGATCGGTCACAGCAACCTTTAGACAGCGTCGGTGTAGAGGCTATGGGTGTAGGGCGGGCCTTCGTGGGCGGCGTTCCACGGCACGACGTGGTTGCGCAACATGCCGACCGAAGCTATCTCGGCCTCCACCACATCACCGGGCCGCAAATAGAAGTCGAACGGATTCGGCTGCACGGCGGCCACCCCGGAGATGGTGCCGGTCGTGAGGATGTCGCCGGCGGAATAGCCCTGGGGGGAATGAAAGGCAACGAGATGCGGGATCGAGATAGTCATCTGATCGGTGTTGCCGGTCTGGCGCACATCACCATTGACCCGCAGTTCCATAGCCAGGGCGTGCACGTCGGGGATCTCATCAGCGGTCACAATCCAGGGGCCGATGGGGCAGAAGGTGTCGATGCCCTTGGAGAAGGAGAACACCCCGGACTTCATCTCGCGCCGCTGGATGTCGCGAGCTGTTATGTCATTGAAGACCATGTATCCGGCGATGTATTCGTGGGCGTCGTCCGGGCCAAACCACTTGCCGTCCCTGCCGATGATGATGGCCAGTTCGAGTTCGTAGTCGAGTTCCTTGGTGAGTCCCTCGGGGTAGACGATCGGGTCGTCGGGGCCGATGATGGCATCCACGTTCTGGAAAAACACGATGCCCTTGTGGACAGGGTGCGACCAGTTGACGGCCGTCAACTCCTCATGATGCGCGGCGAAATTGCCGGCCGTATGGAAGAACTTTTTCGGCACGATTGGAGCCCGCAACCGGACGTCGGCCAGCTTCAGCCGATCACCGGTTTCGCGGACATCGCCGCCACGCTCGAACCATTGCCTCGTCGACGCACAATCGAGCGCGATGACATCCTCGCCATCTACCCGACCGACCCGTCCGCTATCGAAGGTAACCAGCTTCATACGCCAACTTTCACTGTACGAAAGTGCACTTCACTTGTTGGAAACCATGGTCTACCTTGGCTCCGACCGTGTCAAGCTCAACGGTCTGGCACGGCGACGTCGAAGACCCGGAGCTGTAGAGCGAGCGTGGCGTAGTAGCCGACCAAGGTGGCGAGCTGGAAGAGCATCGGTGCCCCGAACTCGGCCAGGGCGGCGGTGAAGTCGTTATCGTCAAGA
>JAYTVF010000098.1:0-2219 GCA_043744155.1 Acidimicrobiia bacterium
ACCGTGGCGGCCGCAGCTGCAACCGGCGGGGACAAGCCGACGATCAAGCTGGTCGAGAACGCGTGGACCGCATCAGCCATTGATGTCGAGCTGGCCAAACAGCTGATCGAGAAGCTGGGCAACAAGGTCGAAGTGGTGAAGATCGACGAGAACCTTCAGTTCGCCGGACTGGCCGCGGGCGACCTCGACGCCACGCTCGAAATCTGGCCATCAGGCGTTGTGGCCGAAGAGCAGAAATACATCGACGACGGTGCCATCGTCAACGATGGACCGCTGGGGGCGGTGGGCAAGATCGGCTGGTTCGTGCCGGACTATGTGCAGACAAAGTTCCCGTCGCTCTCAACCTGGGAAGGCTTTAAAGATCCCGCAGTGGCCAAAGCATTCGGCACTGCCGAGACCGGGGATAAAGGTCGTTTCCTGGGAACCGACCCTTCGTATTCGCAGTACGACGAAACCATCGTGAAGAACCTGAAGCTTCCCCTCCAGGTGCAGTTCTCCGGATCGGAGGCGGCGACGGTCGCCGAACTCGACAGCCGGGTCGCCGCCAAAGAGCCTGTTGTCATGTACTGGTGGACGCCGACCGCCGCAGTGGCGAAATACAACCTGAAGAACATTCCGCTGCCGGCGTATTCCAAGGACTGTTACGCCGATACCGCCAAAATCGCCTGCGATTATCCCGAGGACAAGCTCTTCAAGGCGGAGTCTTCAAAGCTCGCCGCCAAAGCTCCTGCGGTAAGCGCCTTCTTGAAGAAGTTCTCGCTCTCCACGCAAGATCAGCTCTCCATGCTCCCGGCCGTGGAAATCGACAAGAAGCCGTTGTCCGACGTTGCGGGCGAATGGATCAAGGGCCACGAAGCGACCTGGAAGGCGTGGCTCAGCTGAGCGTCGGCCTGGCGGGGTTGCTTGAGAAGATCATTCTTCTTTCTCATTGGACTGCGGCGTCATGACCGCCGTTCAATCGGTCGAGCGGGCTTTTTCGGTCATTGGCTGTTTGGCTAGCGGGCCGGCGGGGGTGTCGGAAATCTCGGAGCGAGTCACGCTTCCGAAGAGCACGGTTTCCCGCCTCCTCGTGACCCTGGTTGAGCTGGGGGTGGTTGAGCAGTCGAGCCCCGGTGGGGCGTATCGGCTCGGCAACTACATGCACGAGTTGGCCAACGCCGCTCAGCCGACGAAACGCTTGATCGATCTAGCCCGACCGCATCTGGTGGAATTGGTGGCGGCCACGCACGAGGCGGCCGGTCTGTCGGTTCGAGAAAACGAACTCGTTCTTTACCTGGATCAAGTCAACGCCCAGGGCGACGTACAGGTGCGAGATTGGACGGGGGAGCGCCTCGCGCCCCACTTGGTGTCGTCGGGCCTCGTCCTGCTCGCCTTTTCTGGTCGGGATGCAATTGAGCGCTACCTCGATAAACCCTTGGCGTCCCATACGCCGAACTCGATGACCAATCCAGCCAAGCTGCGTGACCGTTTGGCCCGGGTTCGGGGCGACGGATTTGATTGGGTGACCGATGAGTTCCAGGTCGGCGTGAGCTCTGTCGCCGCCCCCGTGAAAGACGCCAAGGGGAATGTGATCGCCGCGGTTCATCTGCACGGCCCGACCTTCCGGTTCCCCGGCAGCAGCGGTCGTCAATTCGAGGCTCGCGTCGTTGCCGCCGCCGACCGACTGTCGCGGCAACTCTCATGACTTCTCTGCCGCCACGGGGAGCCGTTCAGTCGTATGTGCACGGACAATACGTTGCGTCCACCGGAGCCACCTTTACCACCGTGAATCCGGCCACCGGAGCGATCATCGCCACGGTGGAGCAGGCCGACGACGCGGTGATGAACGCCGCAATCGAATCGGCCCGAGAGGGCTTTGCGACGTGGCGAGCGATGACCGGAACGCACCGTTCACGGATACTGATGAACGCAGTACGCCTGCTTCATGAGCGCAATGATGAACTCGCCGCGTTGGAGGTTGCCGACACGGGCAAACCGATGCGCGAGGCGATTGCCGTCGATGTGGTTTCCGGGGCTGACTGCATCGAGTACTTCGCCGGTGTCGCTCCGACGATCCATGGCGAACATATCGATTTCGGCACAGCATTTGGCTATACCCGACGCGAGCCGCTCGGCGTCTGCCTCGGAATCGGGGCGTGGAACTATCCGATCCAAATTGCCTGTTGGAAGTCGGCGCCCGCCCTCGCCTGCGGCAACGCCATGATCTTCAAGCCGGCCGA
>JAYTVF010000099.1:0-7192 GCA_043744155.1 Acidimicrobiia bacterium
TCAGCTAACATCGACTCCGCTGCTCGGCCCCATCGTCTAGCGGCCTAGGACACCACCCTCTCACGGTGGCGGCGCGGGTTCGAATCCCGCTGGGGCTGCAACGACCGATGCCCGCCTTCGTGGCGGGCTGTGCTCTTTCAGTCAGTGATCGATCGTCGCTTCCCATGCGCCGTTGCTGTTGGGACTGACCTGGTAGGTCAGGCCCCCGTAGCTGGGGCCGCCGAGCCGCCGTCCGTTGTCCTCGAGCCAGATGACTTGTACATTCGTGGACCACCCAACAGGGAAGGGCCGACACGATCTTACGGTCCCGCCGACAGGCAACGATGCTGCCTCGACGATCGCGTAGTAGTAGGCGTCATCACCGGCGTGGACGCGCACTTCGACTTTCTCGGCCACCGCAGGTCCGCGATTGATGATCTCAATCACGGCCAGGTCTGTCTCATCCAGTTCGTCGTGTTGATCGTGGCCGTCGAATGAGCCGTTCTGTTCGGCGACATACTGATCGATCGTGTAGTCGACACGTTCGTGCTCGGTGGCTTGTCGGACGGTCAAGCCGATCTCTGCGCGCTCGAGCCCGCGCTTCGACGAGCCAGCAGGTTGTCGGCCTGAGCGGTTTCCAGCCTCAAGCGCAAGACCTCGCTCTCGACCAAGTCCGCAGAGGAGGGCTCCCCGATCTTGGCGCTGCCGATAGCCTCTTGAGCGCTTCTTTCTGCGGACCGCTCGGTCAGGCACGACTACGAAGACGCTCGCCGAGTTCCTTGGCTGTCGCTAGTACCTCGGAACGAAATGGCTCGGGTACATCGTCCCACGAGTGAATCGTGGCCGACTCCACCGCATCGGCGCGTTCTTGGGGCGTCATCTTGTCCATCTGTGCTGCGGTGATGAGCTCTCGTGGCGTTGCCATCGTCCTACACTACCTCGTCAAAGCATCGGGGTGGAGGCTTGGATAGTTCGAAAGCGATCCCAGAAGGGCTGCAACGATCCGATGCCCGCCCTCGTCGCGGGTTCGATCATTTCGATGCGCGGTGACGACTGCGTCGTCTTGGTCTCCCAGCGGTGACGTCTTGAGTATCTCTGTGAACACCGCCAGCCAGGCATCGGCGACGTGCGCGGATGGTGATGGTGGAACGAACGAGACGCACCCCTCGTTTCCACAATGTGTCGTCGTACGATGGAGCAACGTCGACGGTGTGGATCGCAACGACTTCGCCGATCCGGTGACGACGGAGACACCTTCAACGTGGTGTATCGCGAAGCGTGATACACTGCTCGACAATGACTACCGCTATCTCTCTCCGGCTGGACGACGAGGCAGCGCTTGCGCTTGAGCAACTTCGAGCCTCGACTGGTTCGACTCGGTCGCAAGCGGTGCGACGTGCGATTCTCGACTCTGCGGCGCGGCAGCGTCGTCGCACTGCCCTCGCTGCGGAGGTCGCCCTGCTTGAAGCCGATGAAAACGACGCGCGCGAAATGCGAGAGGTCGCCGAGTTCATGGAGTCGATGCGTGCGGCGCGGTGACATCTTTGCCTTTCGCCCGATTACCACCGGTGGTCACGAACAGCGTGGTCGGCGATACGCCGTGATTGTGCAGTCTGATGCCTTCCTACCCAGATCGACGGTGCTGGTCGCCCCGACATCGACCAGTGCTCGTCCAGCATCGTTCCGTCCTGAGATCGAATTCGGGGATCAGACGACGAGGGTGCTCGTCGAGCAGACAGCAGCGGTCGATAGTGGACGGCTCGGCGACCTCGTTGGCGTGCTGGACGCAGCCGAACGCTGGGCTGTCGATGAGGCATTGGCGGTCGTCCTCGACCTCACGTAAACAAGGACGAGTTCGAAAGCGATCCCACAAGGGCTGCAAATTTCCACAAACGAATCGGCTCCCACGATCGACGGATCGTTTGCCGCACACCTCTTCGACTGGGGCGCCGGGCTTGAAGGCAGACAAACGCATGGGAGCGATGACGGAACGGATTGTTCCGACGCGGGGGTTTGTACGGTGGTTGGCCGAGCCGTTGGTCGCTCAATGACCTCCACATAGCCTAAAGTTCGGCGGCATGGATGGTGTGATCGGGCTGGATGATCCGGGCTTGGGTGATGTGAGCCAACTGTTGGCAGCCCACCTGGGGTTCGCCAACGAGCACAGTCCGCCCGAGGATGTGCACGCGTTGAACATCGAGTGCTTGCTCGATCCGGCCATCTCCTTCTTCAGTTTCCGGGCGGACGGCCTTCTCCTTGGCGTGGGAGCGCTGAAGCATTTGGACCACAACCACGCAGAACTGAAGTCGATGCACACCACAGTCAAGGCCCGGGGCGCTGGCGTCGGGCGAGCGATCCTTGATCACCTCTTGGCGCTGGCTACACAACGCGGGTACCAGTGGATGAGCCTCGAAACCGGCACGATGGCAGCTTTCGCCCCTGCGAGAGGTCTGTACAAAAGCGTCGGATTCGTCCCATGTGGATTGGAATGAGCCGCACTCGCCCCGCATTCGCCGCCGCCGAGACTTTTGTCACAACGAGCCACACAACGGTTGTTCTCCTCAGATCGACATCGACACCGCCTACTCATCGGAGTCAAGCCTGCACGGCCCCGCGTTGGCGGCCAGGTCAGGAAACACCTTGGCCACCTTGGCGCTGAGCCAGTCGCCGTATGTGCCGTTGAGGTCACGCAGATTCGCCTTGTCCCATCGGGCCGCGGCGTCGTGCGGGGTGACCCAGCCATCATCGATTGACAGGGGTTGAATCGAGGCGTCCCATCCGGGGTCGAGGAAGTACGGCAGCGAGTACCGGTCGTGGCCGGCGTGATTTCGCACTCGATGGCGGGTGCTGCGGTAGCGGCCGCTGGTGAGGCGGTCGAGCATGTCACCCAGGTTGCAGACGATCAAGCCCGCATCGGCCGGGGCAGCGATCCATTCGCCCGCCACGTTTACCTCCAATCCGGGCGTGCCGTCGGTGGCGAGCAGGGTGAGTAGCCCGTAGTCGGAGTGCTCACCTACTCCCCACTGGCTGGTATCTGCGCTCGGTTGGGGTGGGTAGCGAAAGATGCGAAACAGGGGCGTCGGGTCGGCCGTCAGCCCGTGGAGGAAGAAATCGGGAAGTTGGCCGAGCCCAGCAGCCATCAGGCTGAGCACGCGCTGCCCGAGATGCGCCATGGCGTCCATCCAATCCGAGACGGCATAGCGCAGTCCGAGGGGCTCGTCGGGCCAGATGTTAGGGCCATGCATCGGGCGGGAGTCGGGCAGCAGTTCTGTGCCGAAGTAGTAGCCCTCCTTGAGATCGGGAACCCCGCTCGTCAGCTCACCACCGAGGGGAAACCACCCTCGCCAGGCCGGGCCGCCTCGCTGCATCGACACCCGCTGCTTCACCGAAGCGGGCAAGGCGAAGAACTCCTCGGCCAGCGCAGTGAGGTGCACGCGTTTGGCGCTGAGGACGGTGTCGAGGGCGATGGCGAAGAACCCGGCGGTGCGGCAGGCGCGATCGATTTCGGTGGACGCAGTGAAAGCGTCGATGTCGATGATGGGGATCTCGGGCATGCTGGCCTTGCTAGTAGATGGTGCGCTTGAGTCGCTCGGGATAGGCCTCGTCGTGGGCTCTGCCGTCGAAGGAGCCATCCGAAAGTGCCTCCATCATCTGTCCGCTCGAAGGCAGGGCTGATCGGGGAATCTGCGTGCTTGGGTCCCAGAGTTTCGAGCGGACAACGGCCTTCTGACATTGCGTGTAGATCGAATCAACCGTGATGATCATCACGCAGGCCGGGATCTTGTCGCTCATGGCGAAACTCTGGCGCAGTTCGAGATTGGTCGAGAGTTCGGCTCGGCCGTTGACCCGCATCGCGTCGCCGATGCCGGGGATCAAGAAGATGAGCGCGACCCGTGGATCGCGCACGATGTTGCGCAGCGAATCGAGCCGATTGTTACCCCGACGGTCAGGCATCATCAGTGTCTGGTCGTCGACAACCCGCACGAAACCCGGCGGATCACCTCGAGGGGAGCAGTCGAGGCCTTCAGGTCCGCTGGTGGCCAACACCAAGAACGGCGCTGCTTCGATGAACTGTCGATAGTGGTCAGAGATACGCGGGATCTCTTTGAGGATCGACGTCGGCACCGGATCGCCGTACAGGGCGTGAAGTTCATCCAACGTTGCGATGATGTCACTCATGTCGATGACGATAGCGGTCGGCCCGGCTGGCCCCGACGGTCTTTCGGGGCAATCTCGCCAGCCATGTCGCACTCTCGAGACTTCGGCGAGCCGGACTCGTGTGAGCGTTACGACGTCGAGTTGAGGAACCGAGGGTGACAGCGCACATGGCGATGTGGTGTGCTCGTGCGATGTCCGTTCTCGATGTCGCCGCCGAACCACTTGCTACCGGGGGAGTCAAGTACCACGCCATCGAGTATGGGTCGGTGGAGGGTTTTCGCCCGCTGCAGCTCGACCTGTATCTGCCTCGCGACGCGGGTGTCCCCGCCCCCTCGATTGTGTACTTTCATGGCGGCGGTTGGGCGGTCGGTACACGCCGTCGGTTCGGACGGTCATTCAAATCGTGGTCGCCGACGCCATTGGCCCGGCTGGCGGCCGCTGGATTCGCAGTGGCTACCGTCGATTATCGGCTCAGTAACGAAGCCCGCTTTCCCGCCCAGTTGGACGATGCGAAGGCCGCCGTCCGCTGGCTTCGTGGTCACGCCGCTGAGCTCAGTCTCGACCCAGACCGCATCGTTGCGTGGGGAGAGTCTGCCGGCGCCCATGTCGCGGCGCTGGTCGGCGTCACCGGAAGCCGAGATAACGGCGACGATGTCTGCGGCGTGATCGATTGGTACGGCCCGATGGATCTGACACAGGGCGACGACGCCGATTCACCCGAGTCAAAGCTGTTGGGCGGAACGGCTATCGCCAACGTAGAGCTCGCTCGGGCCGCCAGCCCGGCGCTGCTGGTGCACCCGGGGGCGCCGCGTTTTCATATTCAGCATGGAACCAGAGACTCGCTTGTGGCGATAGGGCAGAGCGAGCAACTCGCCGGGGCGCTCGACGAGGTCGGCGTGCCGGTGCAATTCATCGGAATCGAGGGAGCCGAGCATTTCTGGACCAATGCCCCCGACCTGGAGGCCATCTTCATGGCATCCCTGGACTTTGCTCGGATGGTCACGGCTTGCTGACTCGCAGAGCGGAGCGAGATGTCGGTTGGACCGTTCAAAGAGGGCCGAACCTACGCAAAAGATACATGTACTCATATGTATCGGCGCGGAATCTGGGCGCTCAGTAGGAGTGTCGAGAGACACCGACCTACAAACAAAGGAGACGCATCATGCCCATGGAATTCCCGAACCCACCTGGAGCGGCGAGACGACAGTCGACGTCTTGGACAATTCGGGAGGTGCCAAGACCATCCTGGATCTCAACGATTGGCGTCTCGGTTGGAGTGGTCGAGCCAACGTATTTGCAAGGTGGCGACAGATCCGCACGATCCTTTGTTCAAAGCGGGTGGGTTTCTCGATTTTGCGGCCGGCCATGGCACGTTCGCGGCCGGTGTGTTTCATCAAGTCGACCCGGGTGCCCGGGTGAGGGTGCATCTTGTGGGCGGATCATCCGGACTCGTCGACGAGACCGCCGTCGCTGCCCGACTCGCGCTCTTGGCGGTATCGAACCCGAAACCGACGGTGGTCGTCATGGCATTCGGTGGCTACGCCAGCAACGTGACCGCTTCATTCCCGAATCCGCAAGATCGGTGGGGCGACATGGCGATTTTGCGAGGAGCGGTCGCGAACTTCCTCAAGGCTTGCCCGAGTTGCGTCATCGTGGCTGCGGCAGGAAATGAGCAGAGCACCGATCCGTGTTACCCGGCCGCGTTCTCGGTGGAATTTCCTGACCGTCTCGTTGCGGCCGGTGCCAATGTAATCGGGCAGACCAGGGCGTGGTTCTCCAACCGCGGACCCTGGGTGAATGCGTACGCCTTGGGCTTCGGCATTCGCAGCCTGTTCGTCACCGGTGGTGAAGATCCGGCGGTTGACACGCCACCGGATGCCTTCATCGGCTACGCCACTGGCGCTGGTACGTCCTTCGCGGCTCCGATCATCGCCGGCATATTGACCAGGTGCTCGGTCAACACCACCGCACGACAGACGTGGCTGAAGTTCGTGGCGGCATGGGCTGGGCAGGCCGTGCAGTTCGGTGATGGCGGCGTCGTGCACCTGTGAAACCACCTCGCCTCAGAGATGCCCAGGCGGGCTCGGGTCCGGGCGTAGTAGACAACTGACCTGTCGACATCGCGAGAGGATCACCGGCAATGACATTTCTCCACACCTCCGGTCCGAATGACACCGAGACCGATCCGGCCGTGATCCGGCAAACGCGGCAGAACGAAGCCGTGCTCGGCTACCGCCTTTTCGGCTCGTTCGGCTGGGGCGACGACGGCGCGGGCCACATCTCGGCGCGTGATCCCGAACGCACCGACCATTTCTGGCTGCTCGGCTACGGCATTCCGTTCCGTGAGGCGACCGTCGAGGATCTTGTACTCATTGGTCCTGACGGTGCTGTCGTGGAAGGGGACCGGGACTACAACCCGGCGGCCTTCACCATTCACGGCCCCATCCACGAGGCCCGACCCGATGTGGCCTGTGTCGCCCACACCCATACGCCGTACGGCACGCCGTTCGCAGCCTTAGCCACACCACTTCGCGCCATGAGCCAGGAAGCATGCGCGTTTCACGACGACCAGGGTGTCTTCGAAGGCGACGAGGTCGATATACTCGACTACGCCGTTGGGCGCAAGCTGGCATCGGCCCTTGGAGCGGGTCGCCTTTTGGTGCTGGCCAACCATGGGTTGTTGACGGTAGGTCCAACCGTCGCCGAAGCCATCGGCTCGTTCGTGATGGCCGAGCGGGCCTGTGAGGTGCAGGTGAAAGTGCCCAACGGTCGAGTCATCAGCGACGAGGCGGCCGCCGCGGCCTACGCCTCGGTTGGCAGCCGGGGGAACGCCTGGCATATCTTCCAATGGTGCGTGCGTAGCCGACTGACGGGGCGCGACTGATGGCCGGGCTGGATTTCTCCGACCGGGTAGTGATCATCACCGGGGGAGCCTCAGGGATGGGCGCGGCCTGCGTCGGTGAGTTCGTCGCCGGGGGAGCCCAGGTCGTGATCGTGGACCGAAACGCTGCGCCGGCTGGGGAGGTGTCGGCGCGACATGGCGCCGTGGCCATCA
>JAYTVF010000100.1:0-2212 GCA_043744155.1 Acidimicrobiia bacterium
ATCGGCGGACATCTCTCCACCTTTGCGTCGTCGGCATCGTTGTATGAGACCGGGTTCAACCATTTTTTCCGCGGCAAAGAGGACGGCCAGCCCGGCGACCACGTGTACTACCAGGGCCACGCTGCTCCCGGGATTTACGCCCGGGCCTTCCTGGAAGGCCGCCTCACCGAGGACGACCTCAACCATTTCCGTCGTGAAATCGGCCGCGTCGGCTTGTCGTCGTATCCTCACCCGCGCCTCATGCCCGACTTCTGGGAGTTCCCCACCGTCTCGATGGGCCTCGGCCCAATCAACGCGCTCTACCAGGCCCGTTTCAACCGCTATCTACACAACCGTCGCATTGATGACACGTCCGAATCTCGGGTGTGGTGCTTCATGGGCGATGGCGAATGTGATGAGCCCGAATCATTGGGCGCCATCTCGCTGGCTGCGCGCGAGCGACTCGACAACCTGGTGTTCGTCATCAACTGCAACCTGCAGCGCCTCGATGGCCCCGTGCGCGGTAACGGCAAGGTCATCCAGGAACTCGAAGCCACCTTCCGTGGCGCAGGCTGGAACGTGATCAAGGTCATTTGGGGCTCCAAGTGGGATGAGCTGCTGGCGCGCGACGTCGACGGGGTGCTACTCAACAAGATGAACTCCACCGTCGACGGAGAGTTCCAGCGTTATGCGGTCGAGAACGGCGGGTATGCCCGCGAGAACTTCTTCAGTCCCGACCCTCGGCTGCGCAAGATGGTCGAGCACCTCACCGACGACGACATCCGCACGTTGCCCCGCGGCGGTCACGACCATCGCAAGCTGTACGCCGCCTACAAGGGAGCCGTCGACAACCTCGGCTCGGGCGCGCCGACCGTCATTTTGGCTAAGACGGTAAAAGGCTGGACGCTCGGCACCGAGTTCGAAGCCCGCAACTCGACCCATCAGATCAAGAAAATGACTCCCGATCAGATGATGCGCCTGCGCGATCGGCTGTACCTGCAGGAAGAACTGCCTGATTCGGCTCTCACGGGCGCTGACATGCCGTACTTCCGGCCGAGCTCCGACTCCATTGAATTCCAGTACATGATGAGCCGACGCAAGGCTTTGGCCGGGTCGATCCCTAAGCGTTCCACGGTGGCACGCCGACCGATCGGTCAGCCAGCCGAGTCGACTTTTGCCGAAGTACTCACCGGCTCGGGCACCCAAGCCGTGTCGACCACCATGGCCTTTACTCGCTTGCTGCGTAACCTCACCCGGGACGAGCAGATCGGCCAGCGCATCGTGCCGATCATCCCGGACGAGGCCCGCACTTTCGGTATGGATTCGCTGTTCCGTGAGATCGGTATCTACGCCAGCCAGGGCCAGAAATACGAGCCGGTCGATCACGATTTGCTGCTCTCCTACAGCGAGCGCGCCGATGGCCAATTGCTGGAGGAAGGCATCACCGAGGCCGGTTCGATGGCCTCATGGATCGCGGCTGGTACCAGCTATTACACACGCGGCGTGCCGATGATCCCCTTCTACACGTTCTATTCGATGTTCGGGTTCCAGCGCGTCGGTGACCTCATTTGGCTGGCCGACGATGCCCGCACCCGAGGCTTCCTCATGGGTGCCACTGCAGGACGCACGACGCTGATGGGCGAAGGTTTGCAGCATCAAGACGGCCACAGCCTGGTGCTGGCCTCCACAGTGCCGCATTGCCAGGCGTACGACCCGGCCTTCGCCTACGAGATGGCGCTCATCGTGAAGAACGGTGTGAAGCGCATGTATGGGCCCACCCCCGAGGACATCTTCTACTACATCGCCATCTACAACGAGAACCATGTCATGCCTCCCGCACCCGAGGTTGTCGACCTCGAGCAGCAAGTCGTGCAGGGTCTCTATCGCTGGCAAGAGGCACCCCAGGGTGCGGCCCGACGAGCCACCGTGCTGTTCAGCGGTTCGGCCAACGTCGCAGCTCGGGCTGCGGCTGCCGACCTACTCGAGCATTACGACGTCGGGGTCGAACTGTGGTCGGCCACGTCATACAAGGTGTTGCGTGACGACGCGTTGGCGGTCGAGCGTTGGAATCGGCTGCATCCCGGCCAGGTCGCCAAGGATCCGCTGGTGAAGTCCTTGCTCAGTAGCAGCATCGGGCCGATCGTGGCCGTGACCGACTTCATGAAGACCGTCTCTGAGGGCATCAGTCGCTACCTGCCCGCCAACCGACCGTTCGTTCCCCTCGGCACCGACG
>JAYTVF010000101.1:0-2210 GCA_043744155.1 Acidimicrobiia bacterium
CGATCCTTTGCCGCCTCCAGCCGACTCGGAGTGCCATCGGTAGCAGCCATCGATCCGGATGCATCGATGAGGAAGACGGTGTGGCGCGCCAGCCGCCCCGGGGTGAGACGAACCGGGTGGGCCACAATGGCGGCCAACAACGCCACCATGAGCAGTTGGGCGAAAAGAAGCCAACTCGACCGTAATTTTTGCCACGGCGATGCCGCCGAAACGGTGCGTTCGGATGGCGTCCACAGCATGGTCGAACTGACGGCCACCCGCTGCCGACGCGGCCGCAAGATGTGCAACGCCACAACGGGCAGGGCGAGCAGCATCAGCCACCAGGCCGCGGGATTGGTGAAGATCATCGCACCAACCCGCTTTCGCGCCAGCCGCGCAGCAGCGCGTTTTCGAGATCGTCATCGGCCATCAGGCGCACCACCGACGCGCCCGCGTGGCGGGCTCGACCGGCCACCTCGTCAGCCCACGCTTCGGCCCGCTGCTGGTACGCCTCGATGGCCGAGCGGGTCATGCTGATGGGCACGACCCGGCCGGTCTCGCCATCCACCAGGTCGACATCACCGAACAGTTCGGGGCGTAGATCATCGGATGAGAGCACGTGCACGATCACCACCTCGCCGCCACGGGCGGGTAGACGCCGGAGGCCTTCGGTCCAGTCCGGTGTCAGCAGATCCGACACCACGACGGTCAGCCCGACGGGGCCAGGGCGTTGCAGGACATCGTTGGCCGCGGCCAAAAACGGTGTGCCGCCCGACGGCGTGAGGCTTTCGAGATGACGGATGAGCGCCGCCGACGCGTGCCGCCCGTGGAAGCGGGGTGCCTGCGCCGGGGCCGGGAATGTGTGCAGCACCACTGGATCTCGTCGTACGAGCGCGACAAAGCCCAACGCGGCAGCCGCCTTGCAGGCCTGCCTGAGCTTGCCGCCGTAACCCATCGACGCTGATGTATCCACCAGCAATCGCACCGTGATGTCGTCCTCGGCCTGATACAGCCGCACCAGTAACTGGTCGAGCCGAGCCATGGCCGCATAGTCGACCCGTCGGAAGTCATCGCCCGGCGAATACTCCCGATACTCCGCGAAGTCGAGCGATGTGCCGCGATTGATCGAGCGGTGGTCGCCCGCCATCCGCCCGGCCAACCGACGACGAGTACCCAGCTGCAGTCGTTCCAGTCGCGCCATCAGCAATGGATCAAGCAGCGCCTCAGCCATAACGCTCCCGCGTGGTCATGTCAGGGAGCCCCACGTAGGCCCGAACTCGGGCTGGGTACCGCGGCCAGGATGTCGCCCACGATGGCGCCGGCGGTGCGGTTGTCCGCCATGGCTTCGTACCCGAGTACGAGGCGGTGCTGCATCACGGCCGGGGCAAGGGCCCGAACGTCATCGATACTGGCATTGGGCCTACCATCGAGCAGAGCAGCCGCTTTGGCCGCCAGAACTAACGACTGCGCCCCGCGTGGCGAGCTACCAAAGCGCACATAGGTGCGCACCGACGGTGGTGCCTCTTCCCGTTGCGGATGCGATGCGACGACCAGGTCAACGGCGTGTTGTATGACGTGGGAGGGCACCGGCACCTGCCGAGTGAGGTGGATCATGGCCCGCAGTCGTTGCGCGTCCACCACCTTGCGCACGCTCGCTTGCATAGTACCGGTGGTGCGTTGCACGACCGCCACTAGATCGGCTGGTTCGGGAAACGGCACGATCACTTTGAGCAGGAAGCGGTCGAGTTGGGCCTCGGGCAGCGGATAGGTTCCCTCCATCTCGATCGGGTTCTGGGTGGCCATCACGAAGAACGGGCGGGGCAACAGCCGGGTCGTGCCAGCGGTGGTAACCGATCGTTCCTGCATCGCTTCCAGCAGGGCCGATTGCGTCTTGGGCGTGGCCCGGTTCACCTCGTCGGCCAGAACGAGGTTGGCCATGATGGGGCCTGGCCGGAATTGGAAGCGTCGACCGCCCGCCGGGTCGTCCTCCAACACATTGGTGCCCATGATGTCGGCAGGCATCAGGTCGGGGGTGAACTGGATGCGGCTGAAATCCAGCTCAACCACCTCGGACAGAGTCTTGAGTAGCTGCGTTTTCCCAAGCCCGGGCGCGCCCTCAAGCAGCGCGTGACCCTCACAGACCAGGCAGATCAGCACATGGCGAACCAACTCGTGTTGCCCAACGATGACCTTGCCGATCTCGTCGGTGATGTCGGCGGCAAGGCGAGCAA
>JAYTVF010000102.1:0-2207 GCA_043744155.1 Acidimicrobiia bacterium
GCCGCCGCGCCAACTGGTGACATCGTGCGGGCCTGGGCCGGATTGGGGTACAACCGGCGGGCACTTCACCTGCACGGTGCCGCCGTGGCGGTACGCGACAGCGGTGGCTTCCCCGACACCTTGGTCGGTCTTTTGGCGCTGCCGGGAGTCGGCCCCTATACCGCCCGGGCCATTCTGGCCTTTGCTTTCGAGGCCGACGTTGCGGTCGTCGACACCAATATCGCCCGGGTTTTGGCCCGGGTGGCCGGTCGACCACTGACTGGTCGCGAGGTGCAGGCCGCCGCCGACGCCTTGGTTCCGTCCGGCCAAGGTTGGGCATGGAACCAAGTATTGATGGAGTTGGGGGCCACCAGGTGCACCGCTCGGGCCTGGTCGTGCGGTGAGTGCCCATTGCGTCGCTTTTGTCGATGGCGGGGGAGTGGAATCGACCCGGCCGTCGGGTCGGCCGGGGTGAGCAGCGGGCAATCGCGCTTTGTCGGCAGCGACCGCCAAGGCCGGGGCCGGCTGGTCGATGCCATGCGAACCGGCTCAGTCGAGGTCGGGACCTTGGCCTCGGTGATGGGCTGGCCCGCCGACCCAATTCGGGCACAACGCGTGGCCGCGGGCTTGGTCAGCGACGGTCTGGCCCTGCTCGATCAGGGCCGCTACCGCTTGCCCTGACCGGGTATCAGGGCAGAAAGAGCAGATCTTCGAGGTGGAGGTGATCAGGCCAGTCGGCCAGCAGTGCGTCGGCCGAGGGGTACGGGCGCAAGCTGCCATCTGACCGATCGATGATGTTGATCGCATAGTTACGGGACGTGAAAAATTCGAGGTAGTCCCGCGCCGGTACGCCCGAAATACGTTCGATCATTTCGACGCTGAATTCGCTGCTGACGATCGGTCGGTCTCGGTCGATGATGCCTCGGGCGCCCATCATGGCCCGGTATTCCGCGCCCTCCACATCGATCTTCAAGAAGTCGACGGCATGCTCTACAAGGTCGTCTAACCGAAAGACGGGCACGATCTGACCAGCATCATCAATGATGCCCTCGATGGCGTCGGGACGCAGGCCGCCGTTCGATCCGACATGGGTCGAAAAGTGGGCCCAGCCGCGCTGGCGGTCGAGTGCCACGGGGATGAGCTCGACATTGCTCAGTGAGTTGGCCGCCACGGAGGCGAGAATCAGCCGACAGTTTTCCGAATTCGGCTCGATGGCCGTCACCCGGCCGGTGGGCCCGACCAGGGTGCCGGCGAGCACGGTGAAATAGCCGATATTGGCGCCGACATCCACGACGTGGCCACCCGGCCGCACGTACATACGAAAGGCCGACGTCAGGTGCGGTTCCCAGGCCGAGGCCGTCAAGATCGGCAGCGATACCGAAGCATCGGCCCGATCGAGAGCCAGCTTGAGGCCATCGACGGTGGCAAATCGGATGTCGGATCGTTGGAATCGTACCGATACGGGCGATGGTGAGAGTTGGCGGTCAAGGGTACCGAGCAGCGTTCTGATCGCGCTGAGGCCTCGGATCGGCTGGCCGTTCAAGGTGCCGTGGGCCTCGGTTCGTGTGTGCGTTGACATGTCGTCTCCGTAGAGCAATCGGAGGACAGCGTCGGTGTCGAGCCCATCGGTCATAGGCTGGCTCGCTGGTGCCGCCGTCGGCCGCGGGCCGCTCAGCCGCTCGGCCAGCCGACGTGCAGCGGGTCGAATCGGCGCGGGAATGAGGCGTCGCGGATTGAGCATGAAGGCAACTACGCTACGGCGCAGTAATATTGCGCAGAAGCTCGTCGTAGACCAGATCGGCGTAGTCGACCATCTCGGCGTCAGTGCGATCCTGTATGGGATGTGGCACGAACACTCGGGCGGGAGCGATGCCGAGTGACTTGGATTGGGCATCGGAGGCCGCCCGGAAAACATTCGACGCCACGAAGACGCCCGGTATCCCACGGCCCTCGAGATCGCTGATGTCGTGCACACTGCACGACGTACAGCTGCCTCAATCGGCGAGGGCTTCGATGACCACGTCACAGGTGATGCTTATCTCGTGACGTAAGTCGATGGGCGCAGGCTTGGTAAAGGTTGGTTTGCGGAACCGCTTGACCCCGATGCCATCGGCGGTAAGTCGGCGCTCGATCTGATCCAAGAAAACATCGCCGCGAGCTTTGCTGATGTCGAGCAGCCCGACGGTGAGTTGGTGCAGCGAGGCTGGTCGATCGGTCAGCTGGCGCTC
>JAYTVF010000103.1:0-2204 GCA_043744155.1 Acidimicrobiia bacterium
CACAATTCGTCGTATTCCGACGCGCTGCCGTCACACCAATGAATCGCGTCGGGCTGAAAGATGGCAGCCCATTCTGAAACCCAGGTACGCAGGGCACCATTTACCGTAGTTGCCGTCATCGAAACATCTCCTCGTTGAGTGCCGATGGTCCCTCGCGGGACGCCGCCGTCAAAGTCAAATCACTTCTTTTTACAGCACTCACGCTTCAAACAGTGGCAGGGGCAAAACCCGGAGTGCCCATGTCGCGTTCGGAGCCGAGTCGCAGTCGGGTTGCCAGGCCTTGATCGTCGAGATCGAACACGACACGCTGACCCTGACGCAGCATGCGAAAGACCGACCCCTGTAACGCGACGGGTGACAAGTCGTATTCAGACAGGTCGGTATCTCGCAGCACGAGGCCCAAGCCAGACGCTGGGTCGTAAGTCTTGATGACACCTTGCATCGCTCAGGCCTCGCAGACGTTCTCAGTGTCCGACTTTAGCGATCTTGCCGGACTTGATGCAGCCCGTGCAGACGTTGACCCGCTTGGTGGAGCCGTTGATCAGCGCTCGTACTCGCTGGATATTCGGGTTCCAACGCCGCTTGGTGCGGATATGGGAGTGGGACACGCTACGACCCCATGACGGGTGCTTCCCGCACAATTCACATACTGAAGCCATCGGGGCTCTCCTCAAAAACGACCAAACGTGGTGTGGGTCGTGAGGCTAGCAGGGGGCGTGGGAAGTCCAAAAGTGGCCGAGCGGCCATGTGACCAGCGTCTCGTACCCTACCGGTCGCTACGATGATGGGAATGCAGACCCTCGAGTGGCTCGATGTCGTAGCCCTTCGCGCCACCATTGCCCAGTTCGCGCACGCCGTCCGATCTCACGCTGGCGCCCTCAATCGGCTCAACGTGTATCCCGTACCGGACGGCGACACCGGCACCAACATGAGCCGCACACTCGACGCGGTCGTCATTGAGATGGATGCCTCCGAGCCTGAGATGGCGGCCACATGTAAGGCCATCAGTCATGGCTCGCTGATGGGTGCTCGAGGAAACTCGGGAGTCATCCTGTCCCAGATTCTTCGCGGTATCGCGGGGGCTGCGTCGGCGGCCGATCGTGTAACCGGCGATGTCTTCGCCGGGGCACTGACATCAGCCGCGACCGCCGCGTACGCCGCGGTTGGTCGTCCGATCGAGGGCACGATCTTGACGGTGGTGCGGGAATCGGCGCAGGGCGCCACCGTGGCTGCAGCGGCTGGGTCGGATCTGGTCGGTGTGCTGACCGGCGCCCGCGCCGCCGCGCAAACGGCGTTGGACAACACCCCGAATCTGCTGCCGGTTTTGAAGGCGGCCGGCGTCGTGGACGCCGGTGGTGCAGGGTTCTTGCTGTTCCTCGACGCTGCGCTGAATGTGGTCGACGGTCGACCGATTCCCGAACCGCCCATATCCGACGACATGGCATTCGAGAGCGGCCCGGTCGCATCGGTCCATAAAGGTGACGTCTCCGAACTGCGCTTCGAGGTGATGTATTTCCTCGACCTCGACGATGATCTCATCGACGAGTTCAAAGGGCGCTGGGGCGAAATCGGCGACTCGATCGTCGTGGTCGGTGGCGACGGCATCTGGAACTGTCACGTGCACACCAATGACATCGGCGCAGCTATCGAGATACCGCTCGACCTTGGCGGACGGCCGAGGAAGATTCGTGTGACGGACCTCTTCGAAGAGGTAGCCGCCGAGCACGCCCTGCGAGAGGCGGCACTGTCCGGGGACCATACCTGGGCGGCGGGCCTGCCGGCTGTTATGACCGCGGTAGTGGCGGTGTCGTCCGGCAGCGGCTTGACCGAGCTCTTTGGTCAACTTGGCGTGCAGGGCGTCGTTGGCGGCGGCCAGTCGGCGAACCCCTCAACGGCTGAGTTACTGGCTGCGGTCGAGGCCGTGAATGCCCACCAGGTCATCGTGCTACCGAACAATAAGAACATCATTCCCGTGGCCCATCAGCTGGCGGCTCTGACCACCCGTCACGTTGTGGTCATACCGACTCGCTCGATGCCCGAGGCGCTGGCTGCCCTCGTGGTGTACGACCCGGAGGATTCGGCCGAAGCAAACTTTGCCGCCATGGGTGCGGCGGCAGAGGCGACGCGCACGGGTGAGATCACCCAGGCCGTTCGCGACACCAGGACTGCGGCCGGATCGGTGACCGTGGGTGACTGGATCGGGC
>JAYTVF010000104.1:0-7128 GCA_043744155.1 Acidimicrobiia bacterium
ACCACCGCCAAGATCAACAGCAGGTCGGCCAGATGCAGCGACCCTCCGCCACTTCGCAAGGCATAGACCGAGACGGCGACGAGGCCGACAATGCTACAGAGCCAATATCGGGCCGAGGGCCGCTCGCCGGCCAAGACGACCGCAAAGCCTGCCGTCGCCAACGGGAGTAACCCGGTCACGATGGCGCCATGGTTGCTCGGCACTCGATGCAGTCCGTAGGCCAGCAATAGCGGCCACCCGAAAATGACTCCTGCCACGACAAAGAGCAACCGCCCGAACTGAGCGCGGGTCGGCTTCGCCGTCTTGGTGGCGACGAGCGCGAGCACGCCAAGGGTGCCAGCGATGACCGCACGACCCATCGCGGTGAAGGCCGGCGACATCGAGCGCAGCGCGATCTTGGTCATGGGCAGACTGAGACTGAACATCAATACCCCACCAGCTGCAAGCACGATACCTGCACCCGCGGTCGCTGGCACCCGACGGCGGCTGGATGCGGCTGGGGTTGACACGTCGAGGGACACGGCGGGCGAACCTAACACGACCAGTCACGCTCTCCCCGGCCACAACGTTGGTCTATGACCGAGCGCTGACCTTCTCCGACACGATCTTGCTGGAACCACCTGGCTGCATGGTGACACCAAAAAGGCAATCACCTGTTTCCATCGTGCGCTTCTGGTGAGAGACGATGAGCAGTTGCGCCTCGTTGCGAAACTCATTGACGAGCCCGAGAAACCGGTGCAGGTTCACGTCATCGAGGGCGGCCTCGACCTCGTCCATCACGTAGAAGGGCGATGGGCGGCTGCGGAACACCGCGAACAGGAACGCCAACGCGGTAAGTGACCGCTCTCCACCCGAGAGGAGCGACAGCTTCTTCACGTTCTTTCCAGACGGCTTTGCCTCGACTTCGATACCGGTGCGCAGCATGTCGGACGGATTGGTGAGGATGAGCTTTCCGTTGCCCCCGGGGAACAACATGGCAAAGAGCGTCTCGAAGTTGGCCGCGACGTCGGCGTATGCGTCGGCGAAGACACGCTCGATCTCGTCATCGACGGCCTTGATGACCGCGCTCAGCTCCCGGCGGGTCATCTTCACATCTTCCAGTTGCGCTTCCAGGAAGGTGTGACGCTCCTGCAGCGCCGAAAACTCCTCCAGTGCCAGCGGATTGATTGGGCCCATAATGCGCAGCTCACGTTCAAGATCACGCACCCGGGCATCGGGTTTGACCCCCTCAGTCAACTCGGGTATTTCCGCGGCGACGGCGATGTCGGGGTCGATATCCAAATCCCGCCGCAACATTTCGACGGTTGCTTCCAGCCTGGCTCCGACCTCGGCCGAATCGATCTCGATGCGATGCAACCGCTCACGACGCTCGACCAATTGTTTGTCGATTGCCGCCCGCGACCGACGCATGCCTTCGAGCGCGGCCGACACCGCTCGGGCCTGTTCCGATTGTTGCCGACGGCGCCGGTGCAGGTCGGCGAGTTCTCCGTCGAGGATGACCTTTCGCGACTCGACCATGATCAGCAGCCGGTCAATCACTGCAACGCTGCGTTCGAGCCGACCGCGCTTGTCGTGCGCTTCGGCCCGAGCGGCAACATCTGCGGCCAACCGATGCTCGGTTTCGGCCGATCGGCGGTGGAGAAACCGTTGGCGCTCTTGCAATCCGGCGCCGCGCACCTCGAAACCCTTGCGTAGTTGCGCCACCTGGGCGACCTTGCGATCGAGTTCGGCACGGGCCACTTGGGCCGCCCGCGCACGGGCGACCTCCGCATTCTCGTTCGCCTCTAACGTCGGCAGCAGCACTTCAAGCTCGGCGATTCGTCCGCGATCGCGCCCGATACGCTCATCTAGGTCTTTGGCGGAGTCGGCCAGAGACTCCGCTTCCGTGGCCGCCTCGCGCCGTTCGGCCTGTGACCGATTCAGGGCGTCAGCCGCCGCCGTAAACCGTGTGTCGTTCACATCGAGTCGACGGGTCAGATCGTTCTCACGTTGGGTCGTTGTCTGAACGGACGTACGCGCCGCTTTCAACGCGGCATCGCATGTGGCCAGCTGTTGAGAAGCAGCATCCGACTTCGTTCTCGCTTCGTCTAGGGCGGCGCCGGTCGCGCCCGAACTGGCGACACCGACCCGCCATCCGAGCTGGCCAAATCGATCGCCGTCGCGGGTGACAACCACTGCGGTGGGGTGCGCGAGGGCAGTGTCGAGCGCCACTTCCCAACCGCCATCGATAGCGACGGCCGAGCCGATAAGGCCATCGAGCAGACGGGCCACCGCTGGATTGGCGCTACGTACGTGCTGTCGCACGGGCTCGCCGACTGTTGGGGGTGTCAGCGGTGGCAGCTGGTGATCGAGAGCCAGCACGGCGCCGGGGGTGTCATGCTGGTGCAACATGGCCAAGGCCCGCCGAGCAGCGATGAGACCGTCGACAACCACGGCGGTGAGAGCCTCGCCCGCAGCGGCCTCGAAGGCCGTCTCCCAACCGGAATCGATATCGACCAGATCGAGTAGCGTCCCGACGACGCCATCGACCGTGGCCAGACGTTCCGCTCCGGCGCGGGCACGGGCAGCGTCGAGCGCCATGGCCAAGGCATCGGCGCGAGCGGCCCAGGTGGCGTGCTCGCCCTGAGCCAGCCGCTGTGCCGCTTCGGTCGATGCAAACAGTTCGCTGGCGGCCAGGCGATCGGCTTCAGCCTCACCGAGTTCGGTGACCAGCGGCTGCTCGGATGCCTCGGACTGCTCGCATTCGCCCCGATAACGCTCGATTTCGCTCTGTAGTCGGGTAATCCGTTCGTCGAGACCGCGGAGACGAGCTGCCATTCGTGAGCTCTCACTGGTACCACGGTCGAGCGAGGCGCGCAGCGTGCGCAGCTCACCGCGAACCTCGGCGGCTGCGCCCGCGGCACTGCTGCCAAGTGCGAGCGCCATCGGGGTGTGATCCTCTTTGAACCGGGATCGTTCTGCGGCCAGTTCGGCTTCAGCCTCGTGTAGTTCGGCCTCATCGGGCCCGAGTCGTTCGAGCCCACCCTCGACCTCATCGAGCTCCTTACGAAGCCGATCAGCTTCGGCTTCCAGGTTGGCCACCACACCGGTGTCCATCAGGCGACCACGATCTCGATCAAGGGATCGGCGACGCTCCGTCAGTACGGCGCCAAGCCCGCGTACCCGCTCGGACAGTTGCTCGGCGCGGGTCAATTGGTCGCCGAGGTCGAACCCTCCCATGGCGGCGAGATGCGCTTCGGTCGACACGATCTCGGCTTCAACGCCTGAGAATTCATCCCGAAGGCTGAGTTCGTGCTGACCGTGATCGGCTGCCTCCGCGGCCAACACCGCCAACCGGTCGCGATGGTTGGCAACATCTCGACCGGCCAGATACAGCCGCAGGCCGTGAAGCTCTTTGACCAGGTCACCGTGGCGTTTGGCGGCCTCGGCTTGACGTTCGAGCGGCCGAAGCTGGCGTCGCACTTCGCGCAACAAATCCTGCACTCGCAAGAGGTTGCCCTCGGTCGCTTCGAGCCGACGCTCAGCTCGCTCTTTGCGCTTACGGTACTTGAGGACTCCAGCCGCTTCCTCGATGATTGACCGTCGGTCTTCGGGCCGTGCATTCAGCACGGAGTCGATCTGGCCCTGGCTGACAATCACATGCTGCTGCCGCCCGACCCCGGAGTCCGAGAGCAGATCCTGCACATCGAGCAGCCGTACGGGTGAGCCGTTGATCTGGTACTCGCTCTCGCCCGTACGGAACAGAGTGCGGGTAATGGTCACTTCGGTGAAGTCGATAGGCAAGAGCCCCGAAGAGTTGTCGAGCGTCAGGCTGACCTCGGCCCGACCAAGGGCCGGGCGCTTGGTCGTGCCGGCGAAGATGACGTCGTCCATTTTCTGGCTGCGCACTGCACTCGGTGCTTGGGCCCCGAGCACCCAGGCAATCGCATCGACCACGTTCGATTTCCCCGACCCATTCGGACCGACGACAACGGTGACCCCGGGCTCGAGCGTGAGCGTGGTGGAGTCGGCGAAGGACTTGAAACCTTTGAGGGTAAGAGCTTTGAGGAACAAAGGACGCCTGAGCACGATCCGTCATACGGCCGGAAACCGGCCTGGACCCTACCAGCCCTGCTCGAACAGCCGAGAGGCCCGGCCAGAGTCCGAACCAGCCTCACCGCTGGCAAATGCCGCAGTAGTAGGTGGAACGTCCGCTCCAGGACACTCGAGTAATCGGCGTGCCGCAGGTGATGCACGGCTGATGTTGACGAGCATGCACCCGATGGTTGTGCTGATACGAGCCCGTGACACCGAAGAGATCGACATATTGCGCGTCGGCCAGACTGCTGCCACGTGCCTCGACCGCGGCAGATAGCACTCCCTGGATAGCGGCGTGCAGCCGACCGACCGCCGGTCGAGTCAGACTCGACGCCACCCGCAAAGGCCGAATCCGAGCGACGTGGCAGATCTCATCGGCATAGATATTGCCGATGCCCGCGAGCGCCTTTTGGTCGAGCAGAATGGATTTGAGCGCCCGCTGGCGCCCTCGCAGCAGGTCAGCCAACGTAGCCTGGCTGAGGCCAAGCGCATCCGGGCCCTGATTGATGATGGCCATCAGATCTTGATCCGGTGGGACGACGAGCACTTCGCCAAAGGTTCGAGGATCCACAAATCGAAGCTCGCCGCTGCCGAGCGGAAACACAACGTGCGTATGTTTCGGCGGCGGGACGCAAGCATCGGGCGACCACAACAGTTGGCCGCTCATGCGGAGATGGATGAGCACGCGGGCATCGTCGTGCAGGGTGAGCCAGAACCATTTTCCGTGTCGTCCAGTGTCGACGATGGTCTTTTCCGACGCGCCCGAGGTGACCAGCGTGGCAGAGGTGCGGCGCACCGTTCGGGCACCGGTGGCTCGAACGGCACCAATCTGGCGGCCGACGGCGACGTGATGGACGCCTCGTCGGACCGTTTCTACTTCGGGAAGCTCAGGCATTACCCACGGTCGCGCAGCCGGGTGCCAGCTTCCTTGGCGGCGTGAGCTTCAGCAACCTTCTTACTGCGTCCCTGTCCGCGGCCAAGCACCTCGCCAGCGACGATGACTTGGGCGAAAAAGACCTTCTGGTGATCGGGGCCTTCCTCATCGATGACGTACACGGGCGCTTTCAGATCCATCTTCGCCACCAGTTCCTGCAACGCCGTCTTTTGATCGAGCGTGTCGAGTTGCGAAACGGCAAGGCTCAACCCGGGGCTGACGAAGCGCTCGACCAAGGCCTGGGCGGGCTCGATTCCCCCGTCGATGAACACCGCTCCGATGACGGCTTCGAGCGCGTCGGACAAAATCGAGGGCTTGTCGTGCCCCGCAGCCATAGCCTCGCCCTTTCCGAGCAGAATCTCTTCGCCCAGACCAATCGAGCGCGCCACCTCGGCCAGCGAGCCGGCGTTTACTACGGCCTTGCGCAAGTCCGTGAGCTTGCCTTCAGGCAAGTCGGCGTGGCGATGATACGCGAGATCGGCGACCACGAAGCCCAGCACGGCGTCACCAAGAAATTCAAGGCGCTCGTTCGAGAGCTCGCCCGGATGCTCCGAGCACCACGATCGATGCGCCAAGGCCTGACGAAGGATCGAGGAATCCCGAAACCGATACTCGATTCGACTGCTCAGACCGGCAATGTCCGGGCGGACCGCGGTCACTTCATGCGGCTGTAGACATAATCGACCGCGTCGCGCACGCTCTTGAGGTCTTCGAGGTCTTCGTCCTCGATGCGGAAGCCCACGGTGCGTTCCGATAGCTCTTCTTCGAGTCCTTCCACCAATTCGATCAGCGCCAGGGAATCGGCGTCGAGGTCGTCGGCGAAGCTTTGGCCTTCGCTAATTGTGCCAGGTTCGATCTCGAGGATGTCCGCCAGCCGATCGCGCACCATCTCGAACACCTCGGGGCGGGTCATGGGGTTGCGGTTCACGTGAGTCTCAGCGGGCATAGACCCACTTTAGCGACCGTCGAAGCAGGCCGACCGAAATCGCCCAGACTATGGGCCGTCGCGAGTCGGCACTATCGGGGCGAGCGCAGCGCGCAATGCCCCGACGAGATCGGCCTTGACCAGGTCAGCACCAACCTTGATGGCGTTGACCATTGCGGTGGAACTCGAGGACCCGTGGCCGATGATGCACACCCCGTCAACGCCTAGCAGTGCTGCCCCACCATAGGTCTCGGGATCCATTTGCGCGTAGAGATCGAGCAGGGCTGGCAACAGAGCATCGCTGTGCACCTTGTATTCGGGCTTGGCCGCAAACGACGCCAACAGCGCCTTGACGATGGTCTTCATTGCCCCTTCCAGGGCCTTCAGCACGACATTGCCGGTGAAGCCATCGGTCACGACGACATCGACATCGGTCGTCATGATGTCCCGGCCCTCGACGTTACCGATGAAGTCGATGCCGCTCGCGGCTTGCAGCAGGTAGAAGGTTTCCTTGCGAAGGGTGTCGCCCTTGCCCGGCTCCTCGCCGATGGAGAGCAGGCCGACCCGAGGAACGGCGATACCAAAACGCTTGGTGGCGTACACCGAGCCCATCAGGGCGAACTGCACGAGCCACTCGGCCTGCACTTCCGCGTTGGCGCCGGCGTCGAGCAACACGGTAGGCGTGTGCCCAGGCACGGGAATCGGGGTCGCAATCGCGGGGCGATTTACACCCTTGATACGCCCCATGCGGAACAGGGCCGACGCCATGGTGGCGCCGGTGTTGCCGGCTGAGAGCATGGCTGACGCCTTGCCGTCCCGCACGGCTTCGGCACACCGAACGAGCGACGAGTCTTTCTTGCGACGCACCCCACCGGCAGGGTCCTCGTCCATCTCGATGACTTCGGCGGCCTCAATGACCGGAAGCCCGTGTTCCCCGAGTTCGGCCGAGCGGCCCACGAGTACGACAGGAATACCGTAGTCCGCGTGCGCTCTTACCGCCCCGGCCACGATTTCGGCCGGTGCTTTGTCGCCGCCCATGGCGTCGATCGCAATGGGCAACATCTCAGTCATCAGAGCTCAATTTCGCTTTCCGCCGATTCCTGAGAACGACGAAATCAGTCGACGTCGACAGCGAGGCGGTTCTTGTACCATCCGCACGCACCACAAACCGTGTGCGGGAGCTTGGCGGCGC
>JAYTVF010000105.1:0-7117 GCA_043744155.1 Acidimicrobiia bacterium
GCTACAGCCATTCTCGACGCTTGAACTCGACGTAGAGGCCGCCGGACAAAAGGACGACAAGGCTGGCGGCAACCCACACGCCCCATGGTTTTCCAAAGCCGGGATACGGCACGTTCATGCCGTACCAGCCTGTAATCAACGTCGGTACCGCAATGATGGCGGCCCAACTCGTGACCTGTTTCGCGATCTGGTTGGTGCGATAGTCACGCAGGCTGAGGTTGGCTTCCACGATGCTGGAGATCAGATCTCGCAGTGCGTCGGTTGCCTCGCTCACCCGAAGCACATGGTCATACACATCCTGGTAGTAGGGGTAGATATCTTCCGACACCGACGAGTGCTCTCGACGCATGAGCCCGCTCAGCACCTCGCGCATCGGCACGACGAGTCGGTGGAACTGGGTGAGTGAGCGGCGCATCTGAAACCAGTGCTTCTGCTCCGAAGGCGGTATCGACTTCTCCGCGAAGATGCCTTCGCTGATGACGTCGTAGAACTCATCGAACTGCTCGACTGCACTGAAGTAGCCGTCAACCACAGCGTCGAGTAGGCCGTACACCAAGAAGCTGACACCGTGGGCGGCAAGCTCCGATGATCGATCCCAACGACCAACTACCTCATCGATGGGGAAATCCTCGTCCTTACGAACAGTCACCAGCCACCGCTTGTGAATGAAGGCATCAACTTCGTTCGTTGCTATCTCGCCCGAAGCCGCGTCGAGGACGACGGCGTGACACGACAGGAAACTGTGGGTCGAATAGTGATCCAGTTTCGGTCGCTGGTGCTCGGACAACGCATCCTCGACTGCGAGCTCGTGGAAGCCAAGTTCGTCGGCGACCTCACGAAGTTCTTCCAAGGTGGGGCCGCAGAAATCGACCCACACAATAGTGTCGGGCTTCTCCAAATAGTCGGAGACTTCGGCCACCGCGAAACCCTCGGCGGTCAGCGTTCCGGCGGTGTATGCCCTGGTGCGTGCCATGTGTCTCCTCGAAATCACGATCACGCTATGTCATCGGGGGCCTGATTCGACTGGACTACCGATTACTGTAGGTAGCTTGACCTGCGAGAAGGACCAGTGGACACCAACATGAGTGACGAATCGAACGATCAGCAGTCGGGTTTCGCCGATCTCGGCCTTCGGCCCGAACTGTTGGCGGGCTTGGTCACGCTTGGGTACGAGGAGCCCACGCCGATTCAGCGCGAGACCATTCCACTGATGATCCAGGGCAAGGACCTGCTCGGGCAGGCTGCCACTGGAACAGGAAAGACCGCCGCGTTCGCGCTGCCTATCCTGCAGCGGATAGACAAAGACGCTCGCCCGACACCGATCGCGCTCGTGCTCGTTCCGACCCGCGAGTTGGCCGTGCAGGTGTCCGAGGCGATGTACAAGTACGGCAAAGACCTGGGCGCCAAGGTGCTGCCCATTTACGGCGGTCAGCCAATCGGTCGCCAGTTGCAGCAACTTGATCGCGGCGTACACGTGGTGGTCGCCACCCCGGGTCGCGCCATCGATCACATCAACCGAGGCACGCTTCCGCTCGACAACGTTCAGATCGTGGTGCTCGATGAGGCCGACGAGATGCTCGATATGGGCTTCGCCGAAGACATCGAAGAGATCTTGAAGGCCACGCCTTCTACTCGCCAGACCGTACTGTTCTCAGCCACGATGCCGCCGCGTATCAATGGCATCGCCAAGCGTCATCAGACCGATCCGGTGCGGGTACAGATCGGAATCGCCGCCGGTGATCGCAAGAAGTCGCCGCTGGTTCGCCAGAGCGCCTATATGGTGATGCGTCAGCACAAGCCAGCCGCCCTCGGGCGCATTCTCGACATCGAAGCGCCGACGGCAGCCATCGTGTTTTGCCGTACCCGTGGCGAGGTCGATGAACTCACCGAGACGCTCAATGGCAGGGGTTATCGGGCCGAGCCGCTACACGGTGGCATGAGCCAGGAGCAGCGTGACCGGGTGATGGGTCGCATGCGCAACGGCTCGGCGGAACTGCTCATCGCCACCGATGTTGCCGCTCGCGGTCTCGACCTCGATCAACTCACCCACGTGTTCAACTACGACGTCCCCTCGGCCCCCGAGTCCTACGTACACCGCATCGGGCGCGTGGGGCGCGCTGGGCGTGAAGGCATCGCCATCACGCTCGCCGAGCCCCGCGAGCAGCGTCAGCTCGGCAATATCGAGCGGCTCACCAAGCAGCCGATCGCGGTCGAGAAGCTGCCGTCGGTCGCCGATCTTCGGGCCCGCCAACTCGAACTGACGCTCGGCACCCTGCGCGAGGCGCTTGGCAGCGACGATCTCGCCAACTACAACGGCACGGTCAATGCGCTGATCTCCGAGTTCGAGCTCCGCGACATCGCACTCGCCGCCATCAAGATCGCCCATGTCGCCAGCGGCAACACGGTCGACGAGCGAGAGATTCCCGAGCCGTCGGCTCGCAAGGAATACCCGAAAAAGGACTTCGCACCTCGAGAATCGGGCCCACGGAAGGAATTCGGGGCTAAAAAAGAATGGGCGCCTCGAGAGAGTGCGCCGAAGAAGGATTGGGCGCCTCGCGACGGCAGCGCTCCGAAAGATCTCGGCTCTGGCCGCGAGATCCCCTCCTTTGCCCCAAAGAAGGATTTCAGCCCCGGCCGCGAGACCCCAGCGTTCGCCAACAGGAAAGAGTTCTTGGCGAGTCGAGAGGCACCCGTCGTGGCCCGAACCGAGCGCCCCAGCAAGCCCGCTCGCTCGTTCGGATCCGACAGCGACACAGCTCGTCTCTACATTAACCTCGGTCGCACTGACGGCATTCGCCCGCAAGACCTGGTCGGCGCGATTGCAAACGAGACCAATCTCAGTGGCCGCGACATCGGGCCTATCAAGATCGCCGAGCGCTTCTCCATCGTGGGTGTGCCTGACGAGTCGGCTGACTTAGTGATCGACGCCATCAAGAACACCACATTGAAGGGCAAGCGGGCCAAGGCCAGGCGCTACTCTGAGTAGGTGACGCACGTCTACGAGGCCCTCATCCGCCGATACTTCGATGCCTGCAATGCTGCTGACTATGACGCGCTGGTGGCCTGTTTCACCCCGGACGCGGTGCATTACTTCCCGCCGGGCCTGCCCGATGTCCCGTTCCGTGGGGCTGACACCATCGCCCGAAAATGGGTTTGGTGCGTAGAGAACCTGGGCTCACAGTGGACGATCGACAGGGTGCTGATCAGCCATAACTCACACGAGGCCGTCATCGAATGGACTCACTGGAAGCGCAAGCAGAACGTGGCCCTTCGTGGTGACGAGTGGTATGGCTTTGACCCTCTGTCCGGCCTCATCCAGGAGATCCGCGCCTTCTACGCTGCGCCCGCTATCAACGATCCGGCCCAGTTGCCACAGGTCGACGGCATCGGCATGAACCAACTGGTCGGTTTCGACTACGCCACCCGCGGCTACCACCTCGGTCCGTTGACATCGAGGGGAGCAGTCGGGTGAAATTTTCGTTGGCGATCAATTTGGAGCGGATGGATCCATCCGACGACATGGTGGCGGTTGCCGCTCACACGCTCGACATGGTGCAGATGGCGGAGGCAGCCGGTTTCGAGATTGCGTGGGCGGCCGAGCACCACGCCATCGAGATGACTATCGCGCCCGGCCCGTTCCAACTTTTGGCCTGGTGGGGGGCGCATACGTCCAAGATTCGGCTCGGAACGGCAGTAGCCGTTGCGGCCTACTGGCACCCGATTCGGCTGGCAGGTGAGGCGGCGATGCTCGATCTGCTGAGTGGTGGGCGCTTGGAACTCGGGCTTGGACGCGGCGCGTATCAGCGCGAGTTTGACCGCATCATGCCGGGCCTCGATCCCGTCAGCGCCTCAGCAGCGTTACGTGAAATCCTTCCTGCAGTACGCGGACTGTGGGCCGGTGACTACGCCCATGACGGCGACCGATGGTCGTTCCCCACAGCAACGTCATGCCCGAAACCGGTGCAATCCCCTCCCCCGATCTGGATTGCCGCACGCGATCCCGACACCTACGACTGGGCTGTGGCCAACGGCTGCGACCTGATGTGTTGGCCGCTCACCCGACCCTTCAGCGAGCTGGTTTCCTACGTCGGCCGTATGGATGACGCTTTGGCCAAGGCGCCCGAGGGCACACCTCGCCCCCGCATGACCGCCATGCGTTACGCCGCGGTCTATCCCGATCAGTGCTCGGGCGACATCTACATTCGTTCGCTGCAACGCCAGAGCGGCCAGTTCGAGAACCTCTTCAAACAGATCGGCCATGTCGACAACGGCTTTGCCGAATCGGTCGATCTCGAAGCGCTCGCCCACCGAGCCGAGTATCAGCCCGACATGCTGCGCGAGAACCTGATGTTCGGCACGCCCGATCAGGTGATCACCAAACTGAAGAACTACGAGGCTATCGGTGTCGATTTTCTCTATTGCGCCAGTTTTGGCACACCCATCCCCGAACAAAAGCGGTCACTCCAGATGTTCATCGATGAGGTTCTTCCGGCCTTTGCGAGCGCGGTGTGACCGCCGGAGTTCGCAAGGACGAGCGCGACATCATCGTTATCGATCGTCGTGCCCGGGCTGGTGCGTAGGGGTGGCCGTCATGGCCGTGATGATTCATGGTGTGGGACTTGATCACACGATGTGGCATCCTCTCGAGGCGCGCCTTGATCGACCGACGATCACCTATGACCTGCTCGGCCACGGTGACGCACCCCCGTTGCCAGCCGGGAGCGACATCTCGGTATTGGTCGAACAACTCGCGCCGCTCGTGTCTCAGCCGGTCGACCTGATCGGCTTCTCGCTCGGTGCACTCATCGCTCAGTCCTTCGCGCTTACTCACCCGGCGCTCGTGCGGCGCATGGTTCTCATCAGCGGCGTCTTTAATCGAAGCGCGAGCGAACGGTCGGCCATCCTTAAACGCGTCGACGATGTGCGCGACGGCGGATACCTGATCAACGTCGCTCAAGCCATCGACCGCTGGTTCTCACCCACGTTCTCGGCGGCATGCCCCACTCTGCGAGACGCTGTGGTGCAGCGAATGCTGACCAACGATGTCGATTCCTACGCCAACGCCTATCAGGTATTCGCACAGGCCGATGAAAACCTCGCCAGCAGAGTGCATGCCCTTGCGTGCCCGACGCTGGTCGTCACCGGTGAACTCGATACTCGTTCCACACCGGCGATGGCGACCACTCTCGCAGAAACGCTGCCCAACGGACGAGCAAGAATCATTCCAGGCATAGGCCACCTCGCACCATTGGAAGCGCCCACTCACCTGGGAGCCTTGATCGAACACTTCTTAGGAGCCACCGATGTCTGACGTTCGCGCCTTGCAGATGTACATCGATGGCCAATGGTGCGATGCGGCTGATGGCAGCCGCATCGACAGCCTGAACCCGGCCACCGGTAGGACATGGGCGACTTTTCCTGCCGCCACGGCCGCAGATGTCGACCGGGCCGTTCGTGCCGCCCACCGGGCCATGTACGAGGGACCTTGGTCGAAGATGCACGCTACTCAACGGGGTAGAGCCCTGCGGCGATTGGGTGACCTGCTGGCCGATCAGGCTGCAGTGATCGGCGCTATCGAGACGACAGACACCGGCAAATTACTGCGGGAAACCCGCGCGACTACCGGGTACATCGCGGAGTACTACCACTACTTCGCCGGGGCGGCCGACAAACTGCAGGGCGCCACATTCCCCGTCGACAAGCTCGACCTGATGGCCTTCACACTGCGCGAGCCCATCGGCGTTGTCGCTGGTATTATCCCCTGGAACAACCAACTGTTCTTGTCAGCGGTGAAGCTCGGACCAGCGCTAGCGACAGGCAATTCGGTGGTCTTCAAGGCATCCGAACACGGGCCTGCTGCCATGCTCGAACTGGCCCGATTGTGTGAAGAAGCGGGCATTCCGCCTGGCGTGGTGAACGTGGTGACGGGCCAGGGTGATCCGTGCGGAACGGCATTGACCACACACCCGTTGGTGGCGCGAATTGCCTTCACCGGAGGAACCGCTGCAGCACGACATATCGTGCGAAACTCGGCCGAGAACCTCGCCGTGGTGACCCTCGAACTGGGTGGTAAGTCACCGATCTTGGTGTTCGACGACGCAGATTTAGAGAACGCCGCGAACAGCATCGTGGCCGCCAACTTCGGCGCTACCGGCCAGAGCTGCGTCGCTGGCACGCGGGTATACGTACAGCGTGGTGTGTTCGACGAGGTCTCGGCTCGCGTTGCCGAACGGGCGGGCACCATCGTGATAGGGGACCCCATGGCCGACGCGACCGAGATCGGACCGCTTGCAACAACTGGTCAACGTCAGCGCATTGAGTCAGCCATCTCTCAATCCCTCCGTGAGGGCGCCACCTTACTGACGGGTGGGAGGCGGCCGGTCACGCAGCCGGTCGGATGGTTTTTCGAGCCCACCATGCTGCACTGCCCGACGAATGACATCACGGCCGCCCGCCAGGAACTGTTCGGCCCCGTGCTCTGCGCCTTCGAATTCGATGACGAGGATGCGGTCATCGATGCCGCCAACGACAGTGTGTACAGCTACGCGTCAGGCGTCTTCACCCGAGACATCGGTCGGGCCCTGCGCGTCACCAAGCGACTACGAGCCGGCATCGTGTACGTCAACACCTATCGAGTCGTGTCACCAATGGTGCCCTTTGGCGGCAACCGCGACACCGGCTACGGCCGGGAATCGGGCAGCGAATCGCTGCTCGACTACACCCGCACCAAGACGGTATGGCTCAACACTGCGACGACCCCCATGGCTGATCCGTTCGTCATGCGTTGATGTTCGGGCTATGACAGCCGTCCGAGGGCGATCACCTCGTCGGCCTGATTGATGATGGCTGCGTCGTGGCTTGTACACACGATGGTGCGCCCCTCACTCGTCAACCGTTTCAGCATCGAAGCCAACAACGCCGCCGCTGATTCATCCAGTTGCGAAGTGGGTTCATCGAGCAGCACCAACTCGCTGTCGGTCACCAGCGCTCGAGCGACGCCCACCCGCTGGCGCTCACCCCCAGAGAGCGTCGCCACCGGTCGGGCAGCGAGGTGTTCGATGCCGAGGTCCCGCAGCGCCCAGATCACATCGATGGCCGCAAGCCGTCGGAGGCTGCG
>JAYTVF010000106.1:0-2193 GCA_043744155.1 Acidimicrobiia bacterium
TGTCCGAGCCGCAAGATGGTGAGATCGGCGCGAAAGCCGCCGTCCTTGGTGAGCAAGGGCGTATAGACCGAACGGCCGACGGCCACATCGACGTTGTTGACGGTCAAGCCCTGCAGGTAGGCCATCGCACCGGGGCCGGTGAGGTCGAACTCGCAGAAGGCCGTGAGGTCGACCATGCCGACGTTTTCGCGCATGGCCATATGCTCGGCGTTAATGATCGGTGACCACCAGCGACCATCCCACTCATGCGGACGGGGCTGGCAGACGTCGGCGTATTTCTCCATCAGCGGGGCGTTACTGGCGTACCACTGCGGACGTTCCCAGCCGCGGGCGTCGAAGAACACTGCGCCGAGGGCTTCCTCGCGGGGGAAGAAGGGGCTCCGGCGCATGTTGCGCTCGGTTGCCCACTGCTCACGCGGGTGCACGATGCCGTAGGTCTTGTTGAAGTGCTCGCCGCAGCGGGCGTAAATGTGGTGCTCTGTGCGCTCGTGGGCGTAGAAGCGGCTGATGTCGGAGGAGTGCGGCTCGCAGATATGTGGGTAGCCGTAGGTCATCCACTCGGCGACCATCTTGGCGATGCCGGGGCCTTCCTTGATCCAGACGGCCGCAGCGGACCACAGGTTTTTGACCTCGATGGTCTCGCCCAATACGGGCATGGCGTCGGGAGTCAGCGATAGTAGGCCGTTGATGGCGTAACGGATTTCGGCGGTCTCGAGGATCTCGGGCATCAGCTCGAGGGCCTGCTCCATCTGCGGGTCGAAATCCTCGTAGGTGAGCGGCAGTTCGGTGGGCGACAGGGCGCTGGCTTCGTTCGACGGGATGTCGTTCGGGTGCATGAAGATTGGGCGGTGGGCATACGAGCCGACCTCCATTGATCCGGTTGACTGACGCTCGTAGCAGAACGTGTCCATGTCACGAACGATCGGGAAGGCCAGCTCCTTGCCGGACTTCTGCAGGATTTCGATAGGGCCGACGTCGGCCATCTGGTGCACGGCTGGCGTGAGCGGGATGGTGGCGCCGGCCATCTCGGCGATGCGCGGGCTCCACACACCGCAGGCGATGACGACGTATTCGGCCTCGATGCGACCCTTGTTGGTGACGACGGCCGAGATGGCACCATCGGTGGTTTCCATCGACATCACCTCGGTGTTGGCGAACACCTGAAGCGCACCCTTGCCCTGTGCTTCTTCGCGCAGCAATGTGCCAGCACGCAGCGAGTCAACGGCTGAGACGCTGGGGGTGTAGAAACCGCCCTTGATGATGTCTTCATTGATGAAGGGGACCAATTCCTTCACTTCGGCCGGGGTGATGAGCGTGGCAGGGATACCCCAGGCCTTGGCTGAGGTCATGCGGCGGTTGAATTCTTCCAAGCGCTCCTCGGTGCGGGCCACTTCGATGCCGCCGCACTCGGTGTTGACCCCAAGCTCGACGTATTGACGCTGACTGTCGAGCGTGAGGAGCGCCATTTCCTTGTTGTGATCCGTCGGGAAGATGAAGTTCGATGCGTGGCCGGTGGAACCGCCAGGGTTCGGCAGCGGGCCCTTGTCGATCAGCACCATGTCCGTCCAGCCGAGGCGGGCCAGGTGGCCGACCAGACAATTGCCGACGATGCCAGCGCCGATGATGACGCACTTGGCCTTGGACGGAAATTCACTCACGTTTTGACCCCTCTGGTTATTTCACGTGCCCGAAAACGGGTTATGTACACAAGATATATCAGAGTCTACACTGTGTCCATCAGCGGAAAATCCTTGAGCGACGTCGCCTATGCTCGACTAAAGCATCTGATCGTGTGCCTCGAACTGGCCCCCGGTTCGGTGGTGCGCGAGGAAGAGATGATCGATCGTTGTGGTATCGGCCGCACACCTGTGCGTGAGGCCATTCAGCGATTGCAGCGAGATCAGCTGGTGACGGTGCTCCCCCGCCAAGGCGTGATGGTAACTGCCATCGATATCGCCGAGCTGCCGCTGCTCTATGAGACCCGCTCGATCCTTGAGCCCTACGTGCATCGCTTGGCCGCAGTACGCGGTTCCGAGCAGCACTGGCGAGCGATGGACGACGCTATGCAACGAGTCGAGTCACTCGGCCCCGAAGCACGATGGGAAGACCTGCTGGCTCTTGATCGACTGTGCCACGAGATCGTGTGGCGGGCCGGGGCCAACCGCTTCCTCATCGAAACGCTCGACATGCTTT
>JAYTVF010000107.1:0-7096 GCA_043744155.1 Acidimicrobiia bacterium
CGGCATAGGCGCCGAGTTGTGTCGTGAAGCGAGGCTGAGCCAACCGCGTGTCAATTTCGGCCCGAGCGGCATCGATGTCGGCAGTGGCGTTGATGAAGACCGTCAAGCGGGCGTCGGGGCCAATCGCTTGGCGGGTTTCCCTGACGTAGCGCGGGCCGGAACACTCGGCGAGAATCACGCCGTCGGCGACCTGCCCGGCCAACGCAATCGACTTCGGTTGGCGCACCCCGAAGGAGACCAGTGGCAGCGGATCCGGTACCGGGTGAACGAGAGTGACGTCATCGAGCCGCACATGCTGACCATGCATCGAGACCGCTTGACCAGCCATCAGCAGTTTGGTAGCGACGGTTACCTCCTCAATCGACCTCAGCCAGGATGTCGGCGTGGCGCCAACTTGCGCGATCCAGGTCTCGACCCCGTGTCCGAGACCCAGGTGAAATCGCTCGGGAAAAATCCGGGCGATTGTGGCTGTTTCCATGGCCAGATAGGCCGCATTTCGGGCGACGGCCGGGGCGATGCCGAGCCCGACGGTGAGGCGCGAGGTGGCGCACAAGGCGACGGCGACCTGGCTGAAACCTCCGTGGAATCCGAGATCCTCCACAACCCACAGTTCGTCGAATCCGCCTCGTTCGGCGTTGCGAGCGAAATCAGCCAGAAGCTCGGGTGCAAAATCACGACGGAACATCACGCCAAGCGAAGTCATGTCCTAAGCATGCCAGGCCCAGGTGGGTCGCCGTGGCTGCGTCGGGGGTACAGAAATCGGCCACGAGTCGCTGAGCCGGACCCGCTCCGTGCTGTCCGTCACGTGAGGCGACCTCGTCGCCACCGTCGTCGAGCGTGCTGGTCTCGACCCCGCCCCTCGGACGACGGGCCCCGCGAGTCTGCCTGGTTTGGAGCCCAGAGCCGGAGTCGAACCGGCGACCTACGCATTACGAGTGCGTTGCTCTACCTACTGAGCTATCTGGGCGGAAGGTGCAAGGTTACCAATCGGCGCCAGGCCACGAAACTTGAGCAGTCCCGTACAACGGCTGGAGCCGACATCTGAGGCTAGCCGATGGGCGGTAGCCGCAAGAGGAGAAATTGTAGCTGGAGCGTGTCATTCGGGTTCCGTTCCATAGCTTCCAGCGAGTCGTGAATGTGAACCACCGCTTGTTGAAAGGCGGCACTGTTCCGGCCGGCACCGCTGACCAGCGCATCCCGATAGGTTGAGGCAACCGCGACCAGGCCGGCCCGCAACTCATCGGTGCGATGGCGACGCAACTCCCGTTTGTGTCGGTCCTCTAGCTGTTTCTTTCCCGATCCGCGTTCACCGAATGCTTTTATCCGATCGTCGAGTTCAGAGATTTCGACGATGTGTCGGGCGGCCAGAGGCTCGGCGGCCGCCTCAATGAGCGCCATCAGCGTCTGCACGGTGCGAGCAACGGCCATGCCGGTGTCATCGAGTTGGCCTGGCACATTCGCGAATGCGGCGCGTCGCGCTGACAGCCCGGGATCGCTGGCGAGCAGCCGAGCTCGATCGAGATTGCCGCCAGAGGCCGCAGCCGCATCGTGGGCTGAGGAGATGGCGATACCTTCGGCGATGAGCGCGGCCGTAATGGTCTCCTCGTTGAGCGGGCGGAACTCGACCCGCATGCAGCGTGACGCGATGGTGACAAGGTCAGGGGTGACGTCGTCTGCGATGACCACAAAAATGGTGGAGGGCGTTGGCTCCTCGATGGTCTTCAACAGCTTGGCTGCCGCTTCCGGGCGAAGGAGGTGAAACTCGTCCAACACCAGCACCTTGCGGCTGCCTTCAACCGGTGCTCGTGATGCCATACGGATGATCTCGTCGGCCTGATCAATGCTGATGGAAGCACCGACCCGTTCGATAACCCGAACGTCGGCGTGTTCGGCCGCCAAAGCCAGCCGGCAGTCCCGACAATGGCCGCACCCACGGTTCGGGCATAGCAGGGCTGCCGCGAAGGCGAGCGCGGCGCGCTGCTTGCCGCTGCCTGCGGGTCCGACGAACAAGAAGGCGTGCACAGGGGCGGTTGCCGCCGATGTAAGCAACGCCTGGACGGCGGGCTGGCCGACCAGCCTCGACAGCACCGGAGCAACGGTCTCGTTCATGATCCGAACCGCTGGTGTACGGCGGCCATGATCGAGTCGTGAACCGAGCTAGGCGAGCCATTGGCATCGATGGTCACCCAGCGTTGCGGATCGGCGGCGGCCATGGCCCGAAATCCGGTCAGCACCCGCTGGTAGAAGTCGTCACCCGACTGCTCGAAGCGGTCAAGGGTGCGGCGCCGCAGCCGATGCGCCTGCACCTCGGACGAAACCTCCAGAAAGAGCACCAGATCGGGCCAGCGCCCCTGTAGGGCCCAGTCGTTGATTTGACGGACTTCCTCCACCGGCAACCCACGCCCGTATCCCTGATACGCCAGCGACGAGTAGGCAGTGCGATCGGACACCACGTCGCGGCCGCTATCGAGCGCCGGGCCTACGAGTTCGGCGAGGTGTTGCGCCCGGTCGCCGGCGATCAGCAGACACTCGGCTCGATCATCGAGCTCATGGTGGGCGGGGTCGGCCACGATGTTGCGTACGAGTTGTCCGATGCGGGTGCCGCCGTGCTCACGAGTGAGTACAGCGTCGAGTTCGAGGGCCAAACGCTTGGCAGCCGTCGACTTGCCGCACCCCTCGGTGCCTTCAAGGGCGATGTATCGGCCGGGTTGCATAGCCCACGACGTTAGGCGATCCGAATGTCGGCACCATGGCCTGATGAACTCGGCGAAATTGCTCGGTGCCTCCTGCGCTACTGGGGTTTGCGTCCCTTGAGCGATCGAGCCGGGTCGAGGCGGCCGACCAGCACCCAGGCACCCGCCAGGAAGCCAACGGTGAGCGTGCCCATGATTGCCATGTTGGCGTTCCAGGCATGGCGAGTGTGTTGCCATGCGCTGTTGCACGTTTCACCGACCAAGGACGCGGCAGGGCCTGAGGGGCAGCCACGAAGGCTGAGAAAGTCGGCGGTGGATGCAGCGGCGCCAAATCCCCAGCGGGCACTCGTCAGCCAGCTGATCTGCTCAACGACGGCCTGCTTGACCGGAAAGACCAGGCCAGCCAAAACGAATTGCGCCAGTAGCACCATCGGCAGAATGGTGGATGCTTTGTCAGGTGTCGCCACCAGGGCTGAGATGAAAAGCCCGACCGCCATGGCGCTGAGTCCGCAAAGTGCGACTACCAACATCAGTTCGGCCCTGCCGTTGGCGAACCACACGCCATGCGCCGGTCCGTTCTGTCGGGCGGTGCCGATCAGCACGAAGATGATCGACTGCAAAATGGCGATGACGCCGAGCACGAGCACCTTTGAGGAGAGGTACGCCCCGATCGATACCCCGAAGTTCTGCTCGCGACGCAAAATCGTTCGTTCCTTCACTATCTCGCGTGCGGCGTTCGATGCACTGGCGTAAATGACGCCGAGCACCAACGCCATCAGCACATTGCCTGCTGCGGTCGGTTTGCCGCCGGGGTCGGTGCGCAACGCCCCCGAGCCGGCGGCCAGGTAGATCAACCCCGCAATAATCGGTGCCTGCGCAATCAGTGTGATGAGCGCTCGACGATCCGCCACCAGCAGTCGCAGATAGCGTCCGGTGAATATTCCAAGATGCCGGGCAAACTGTCCTCGTCGAGGTTTGGGCACCTCAGCAAGTACTCCAGACGTCGTCGTGGTCGGCTCGTCCGAACGTGGTCTGATCGACGCACCCAACGGGCTGTCAACGAACTTCTGATGAAGGGGCGCGGGATCTTTGAGATCCTCAGCCATGGCAAACGCGTCAGGGAAATCAACGGTGCCGAAGTGGCGTGCCAACTGTTTCGGGGGGCCGAAGTAGACCGTCACACCGCCCTTGGCCAGAAAGAGCACCTGATCGCACAGGTCGAGGCTTTCGGTGGAATGCGTCACCACGATGACGGTACGCCCACCCTCGGCCAAACGATCGAGCACCTGCATCAGCTTGCGCTCGTTGCCCGGATCCAAACCCGAGGTGGGCTCGTCGAGGATGAGCAGCGAGGGTTGGTGTAGCAGCTCGAGCCCGACACTCAGTCGCTTTCGCTGGCCGCCCGAGAGTTTGTTGACTCGCTTGGCCGAATGTTCGGTGAGCCCCAGATCGTTAAGAACCTCAGCGATTCTGGTGGAACGCTCTTGGGCCGTGGCGTCAGGGAACCGCAGGCGGGCGCCGTAGTCGAGTGTGGCATCGACGGTGAGCTGGTCGTGCAAAATATCCTCCTGCGGCACGTACCCGATCTGATGCCGCAGCACTCGAAAGTTGCCATACAGGTCTCGACCGCCGAATAGCACCGAGCCCGAGGTGGCCGGATTCATACCGGTGATGGCCTTCAAAAGGGTGGATTTCCCTGCGCCGCTCGTGCCCAGTACTGCCAGAAATGTCTTCGTCGGTAGGGAGAATGTGACGGCATCCAAACGCCCGGGTACCGAGAGCCGATCGACGCTGAAGGCCGAATCGATGGCGGCCTCGACCACAGTGACTTGGCCGCCTCGAAACATCAACGTGGTGTTGCCGACATCGATAGTGTCGCCGTCTTTCACTCGCAACGTGGGTGACGCTGCGTTTGCGTTGACAAAGGTGCCGTTGGCGCTGGCGAGGTCGGTCACCTCGGCCGCGGTGTCGGAAAGGATGTCGATCCGGGCATGCATCCGAGATACGAGCAAATCAGCCAGTCGAATGGTGGCAGCTTCGGAGCGACCGACGGTGACGGTTGACGCCACGGTAGATGGGTCTCGACCGCCGACCTGAGTAGGCCGGGGCCGAAGAATGGTCTCCTGCTCGAGGACTTGTTCTTCGATGGGTTCGAGACGGATCTGGGCGCCGCCGCTGCTCTTGGCCAGTTCCACCGTGACCCGTTGGCGAATGACCAACCGCTCGATACGGACACCATCGACGAAGGTTCCGTTCGAGCTGTCGAGGTCTTCGAGCACCCACAACCCGTCCTGCACGAATAGTTGGGCGTGACGATTGCTGACGTCGACCTCGTCGAAACGCACCACTGAATCTGGACTGCGCCCGATAAGCGCGCGCCCACCGCCGACAAGATCGGTGGTGGTTCCCTTGTATGACACGCGCAACAACATCATTTCTCCGGCCCGGCCAGGGGAGAGAACCGGGCCGTTCGGCCTAGACTAGCGGCGAGCCCGAGGGGCCAAAAGACTGGCAAGACAGGTTGCAGCGTGGCCGACACGGCGTTCGGGGATGTCCCGGGATATGACACCTTCGAACGATTGGCGTCCGGCGGGTTCTCCGTCGTCTACCGAGCGCGCCAGATTTCGCTCAATCGGGTGGTTGCGGTGAAGATCCTCAATCTTGTCGATGTCGACGAGCGGGCGATGGCCCGATTTCGTCGAGAGTGCGCATCGATGGGCCGGCTCTCGGGGCGAGAACACATCGTGCCTATCTTCGATGCCGGCACGACAACTTCAGGCTTTCCATTCTTGAGCATGGAACTGGTGGGCGGAGGCACTTTGGCCGAACTGATCGCTCGTCGGGGTGCATTGCCGACTGACGATGTAGCTCGGTACGGCATCGAACTCTGCCGCGCGTTGCAGGCAGCGCATGAGAATGCCGTGCTACATCGCGATCTGAAGCCCGAGAACGTATTACTCGACCGCAGCGGTCGATCTCGGCTCGCCGATTTCGGGATTGCCGCGTTAGAGGAGGGAACGCATGCGACCTCGGCCACCTTTGCTGGCACCGTCGGCTACATGGCGCCGGAAATATTGGAGGGGGCTCGGCCGACCGTGGCATCCGACATCTACGGAATGGGCGCCACCCTGTACGCGTTATCCACCGGCCGGGCCCCGTTTCGTGGGCCGGGAGGCGAGGCGCCGCTCGCGGTCATGGCCCGGATGCTGCGCGATGGTGCCGACAGCCTGACGTTCGCAGGTGTCGATCCGGCGCTCGCGGCCGTGATTCGTACTGCCATGGCGCTGCAACCCAGCGACCGCTACCCCTCGGCGGTCGCGCTCGGTACCGCGCTCGCCGGAATGGAGCGAGAACATCATCCCACCATCATGCAACCGGTGGTCGCTGCATCGCGGTTGTCGTCGGATTCCACTCCCACGGTGTTGAACCAGGTCATCGGGGTCACTCCCGCTGCCGTCGGTCCAACGTCAGACACGCGGGTCGCTCCAGCGGATGCCGCGCCCGAAGCGCCACTCGCGCCTGCGGACGGTGCGCCGCACCGGCCAGACGCGCCTGCTTTGGGTGCGCCGGAACCGCCACTCGCGCCTGCGGACGGTGCGCTTGCACCTGTGCCTCGCCGGCGTCGCCGGTGGCCGATCGTCCTGGCTGCGATGTTGGTTGTCGCGTCGGTCGCCACTGCGGTGACGAGCTACCTACTGCACCCAGGGTGGTTCAGTCGCTGAGCATTGCTTATCCGGTGAGCGCGATATCGGTAGACCGGCCGATGGTTACCTCGGCATCGAATGCACCTTCGGCGCCCGGGGTCGTGGCTCGAGCCTTCAGTTCGTAGTAGCCATCGGCTGGCAGGGTAAGGACTGTTGCCGATCCCGACTTCACGCTGCCCAGAAGTGCAGCCTCGTGCATCACATCGATGGTCACCGGGTTCTCTCCGATGACATTGGGCAACACCGCTACCTTCAGGCGCTGACCGGCATAGGCCACCAACCCGGCCGGTTTGGCGTGGGTCGTGTCTCCACCAATCGCTGCCGTGGACGTGTTAGAGAAGAACGAGATGGCGACAGGCCCTGGCGCGTTGGCGGCGGTGTATTTCTTCACGTTCGGTGGCCCGGCCGCCGTCAAGACGGTGCCGTCCAAAGAGAACGCTTGGCGAGAGATGGCACCGGGGCAGCATGCCCCTTGGTCATCGGCGTAGCGGTCGAGGACCAACTTGCCCTCGACGATGGCGATAGAGCGAATGCCACCGTACGCCCGGTCTCCGCTGCCAGCAGACGTGGTCAGGGTGACCGCTGCAGCCGGGGAACAGGTGAAGACATACACGTCGGTGTAGCGGCCTTCCTTGCCCGTTTCGGCCATCGCCAGAATCGCCGTCTCGGCGTTGGCGTCGGGGCCACCGATGTTGCCGA
>JAYTVF010000108.1:0-7091 GCA_043744155.1 Acidimicrobiia bacterium
TAGGCCCCGGCCATCACGCCTTGGGCGGCGAAGTGCATCGACTGCTGGCTGGATCCGCACTGGCGGTCAACCGTGGTGGCAGGCACCGATTCCGGCCAGCCGGCGGTGAGCACGGCGTTGCGACCGATATTCAGCGATTGCTGACCGACCTGCATGACGCAACCCATGATGACGTCATCGACCAGCGCCGGGTCGAGGTTGTTGCGTTCGGCCAAGGCCTTCAACACGTGGCCGGCCAGCTGCGCTGGGTGCCAGTCCTTCAGCATGCCATTGCGCTTGCCCCCCGGGGTGCGGACGGCGTCGACGATTACTGCGTCTGTCATAGGTTTTCTCCTTGTTGCGGATCGTTGAGAGCATGGTTGAGCGGTTGGGCGACTGGTGCGGCCAACGCCGTTCGTAGATTTCCTTGCAGCCGACCGAGAACAGCGGCGAGGGCTTGGCGCTCCTGGCGGGAGATGCCCGAACGCAACTCTGTACGCAGCTTTTCATCGATGGTGTTGATCTGCGTCAGCATGGCTTGACCGGCCGACGTCAAGCCGATGCGCCACACGCGGCGATCCTCCGGGTCGGGTAGCCGTTCGACCAATCCTCGAGATTGCAGACGGTCAATGGTCGAGCCGGTGGCGGCACGACCCTGGGAAAGGTGGTCGGCAATGCGGGTCTGGATGGCAGGCCCGAAATCGGCGGCGTAGGAAAGGATGCTCGCCTCGGTGAGATTCAGCCCGAGCGGTGCGAATCGATAGTCATAGGCGTCTCGTACCAACCGGGCGACAGCTATCAGGGTGGATTCCATCCGCAGCCACGGGGGCGCATCGAGTTCGTGGGTGCCCACGTCGGCTGTCGTCATCGAGTCGACCCGTCTGTTTGCACACGACCATATTGCATGGCCCCATACATTATGTCAACATGCGGAGGCTCACCCGCCCGCCATTGGAGACGCTATGACTGCCACGCTCAACCCCGCCGAAGCTGAGGCCTTCCGGGCCAAGTGCCGCGTCTTTCTGACCGACAACGATGGTCCGGCCGGCGATTTCGACGACAGTCGCGCCTATCTGGCAGCAGTCACCGCCGCAGGTCTTGGCGGCATTATCTACCCTGCGGAGTACGGCGGCGCAGGCCTCACGACGGCCCATGACAAGATCTGGCGGGAAGAAAAGGCCCAGTATCCGATTCGGGATGGGGAGTTCATCATCAGCCACGGCATGTGCCTGCCCATGCTGAACGAGTTCGGTACGCCCGAACAAAAGGCTCGTTTCATGGCCGACATGATTTCGGGTAAGACGTTGTGGTGCCAGATGTTCTCTGAGCCGGGCGCCGGTTCTGACGTCGCCAGCCTGCAGAGTAGAGCCGAACGCGACGGCGACGAATGGGTCATCAACGGACAAAAAGTGTGGACGACCTTGGCTCACAAGTCCGACTACGGCTTGGTCGTGGCGCGAACCAACCCGGATGCGCCCAAGCACGCAGGCATTTCGATGTTCATCATCGACCTGCGATCGCCCGGGGTCGAGATCCGCCCGATCCACCAGATCGACGGTGGCTTCCATTTCAACGAGGTCTTCTTCACCGACGTGCGCGTGCCAGCCGACTGGCTGATGGGCGGCATGAACGATGGTTGGCGGATGGCAACGGCAATGCTCATGTACGAGCGTGTGGCCATCGGCTCGGGCTCATCGGGCCAGGTCAAGCAACCGACGTTCGACATGCTGGCCGGATACGCTCGCAAGGCGGGTGTTGATAGGGATCCGGTCGTGAGGGATCAACTGGTAAAGCTTTACATCCTCGAGTCGTGCCGCTCGCTGGTGGCAATGCGCACACGCGCCGAACAAAAGGCCGGCAAAACCCCCGGGCCGGGCGGATCTCTTGGCAAACTCATGGGTTCGAACATTGCGTGGTACATGCGGGCCATCGCCCAGAACATCGCCGGACCAGCATCTATGGCGTGGTCGGCCGAGGACAGCGGTGCCGACGGCCTGCAGCGCATCGTGCTCAACTCTTTTGCGTCCGGCATCGCCGGCGGTACCGACGAAATCCAGCGCAACATCATCGGCGATCGCGTCCTCGGCCTGCCCCGTGAACCTTCCGTCGACAAAGACGTTGCGTTCAAAGACCTTCGCGTCGGCACCCAACGCTAGACCGGTGTGCACCCAACCCAGGCCGGTGTGCACCCAACCCAGGCCGGTGTGCACACAACCCCAGGCGAGAGTCGCTGAGTGAGGTACCAATCAGCATGGGTTGTGTGCACTGGACCGCCATGTTGTGTGCAGACGCGCCGACGTCAGTATCACTCGAACGCAACGTGACCCCGGCGGCACCCAATCCCAGCCATTGCGCGCCGAGACTCGGGGAATACTTGCGCCTAGAGGGTGCCAGCGATGATGAGATCAATGGCGCGGCGGCAGGTGCGATCGAAAGCATCGACGGCCATGTGCAGGTGCTCGACGGGCGTATCCTCCTCCTTGGTGTGACTCAACCCAGCGGTCGATGACGAAAAAATCATCACCGTCGGGATTTCTCGGGCCATCTCGCTGGCATCGTGCAACGCACCACTGGGTAGCTCGAAGTCGTGGCCTTCCACCTCGCGCACGCTGGCGCGGGCCGCGTCGAGTAGCGCCGGGTGAAATGGCATGGGCGGGATGCGAAAGATGTGCTCCCACGCTGCCGTGCAACCCTCGGCTTGCGCGGCTGCCTCGGCAGCGACGTGCGCCTCATCGAACATCGACCGCAACGCTCCAGCCGACAGGTGACGCATGTCCATGGCCACTCGCGTTTCGCCCGCCACAGCGGTGACCACCCCGGGCCAACATGTCACTTGACCGACGGTCGTCACGCCCGCGTGGCGCTCACCGATCTCAGCGAGCGCCAACGCGAATCGAGCGGCCGCACGGAAGCTGTCTCGACGCATCGCCATCGGCATCGTGCCGGAGTGCGCTGCCTGACCTCGGAAGATGACCCGCTCGCGCTCGATGCCATTGGTACCCGACACTGTGGCGATGCCCAAACCCTTCGCCTCCAGCACCGGGCCTTGCTCGATATGCACCTCGACGTAGGCCTTGACATCGGCCATACGCATGCGAGCACCGTCGAGGTTTTCCACATCCACGTCGTGCAGGGCGAGCACCTCGGGAAGCGACAGGCCATCCCTATCCACGAGTTGGCGCAGGAGATCGACGTCGAGCGTGCCCATGCTGGCCGCAGACCCAAAGAGGCTCCGGCTAAATCGGGCACCCTCTTCGTCGGCCCAATCGACCAAGGCTACCGTCACTGGCGGAACCCCTTCAGCGGCCAGCGACCGCAGCAATTCGAGGCCAGCCATCACCCCGAGAGCGCCATCGAGCCACCCACCCTTGGGCACGCTGTCAAGATGAGAGCCAACCACCAGCATGTCGGGACGCTGCCCACGAAGCACCATCCAGATGTTGCCCGCTTCGTCTTGATCGACCTCCACCGGCAAGGTGGTGGCCTCTTCTCGCAGGAAGGCCCGGGCTTCGAGCCATTCGGGCGTCCAGGCCAAACGCCGACTTCCTTCGGGTCCACCAGTGCGGGCTGCCAACTCCCGCAGGTCGGCAATAACTCGTTCCGGCTGATAGCTGCTCATGCTGCGAACCGTAGCTCCGGGCGAGGCGGGCAGTATGGGAGGACTGCCGCATTCGTTACGGCTATGCATTCCAGCGGATGCAATTGGGCGGCATCTTGGGCCCGGTACTACGAGCCGCCGGTCATGTCGGCCACCTTCTGCAACGTCGGCTCCTCGATCACCAGGAACCGTCCGGCCCGACCAACCGCTCCCCCGCCACCGCCACCGCCGCCGGAGAAGCCACCCGGTTCTTGGCTGATGTCCTGGCCGCCGATCTGCTCACGGGTGCACACAATGCCCGTCGGTTGAGTGGTGCCGTAGGTGATGTAGCTGGCCAAATCTCCCAGGCCGACCAAGGCCGGATCCCGGCTGGCGCCCACGACCCGCACCGCATATTCGATGAGGGCCGGGTCGACAAACACCGCTTCGGCGGTGCGTTGCAACTCGATGAGGCCCTCGGTGTCGATGACCTGTTGGGCCACTTCAACGGCCCGGGCCATGCGGTCAACGATGATGAACTCCTCGTTCGGCGTTGGATACCCAATGAGCACCTTGAGCATGAACCGGTCGACCTGAGCCTCGGGCAGCTCGTAGGTGCCTTCGGACTCGATCGGGTTTTGCGTCGCCATCACCCAAGAACGGGTTCGGCACCTTGTGCGTCTCTCGACCAATGGTGACCTGACGTTTCCTGCATCACTTCCAAAAGCGCGCTCTGCACTTTGGCGGGCGCCCGGTTGATCTCATCGGCCAGCAGCAAGTTGGTGAAGACCGGGCCGAGCGAAACCTGAAACTCGCCCAGTTTCTGGTTTGTATATGCGCGTTCCTACGATGTCGGCGGGCACAAGGTCGGGGGTGAACTGAACCCGCTGGAACTGCCCCCCGACGGCTTGGCCCAGCGTTTTGACCGCCAAAGTTTTGGCAAGCCCGGGCACGCCTTCCACCAGCAGGTGACCTTCGGCCAGCAATGCCACCATCATGCGCTCCAACAGCCCGTCCTGGCCGACGATCACTTTCTTGACCTGATGCAGCACCGCGGTGTCCTTACTGGCATCGGCTGCGATGGTTTGCGCCTTTGGGCGGGCGACCCCTTGGGCCACCCGCCCCGCCGCACCGTCAGATGGAGAAGTCGGCGCCGACCCAAACGCCGTCTGAACCACGCCGCGGAGCGGCACGAACCGATTGCCCGGTGACGGCAGTTTCGAGGTCACTTATACGGTCCTGCATCGACACCAGGCTGGCGCCGACCAAATCGGGAAGGCGACTGTCCTCGAGTCGGGGCGCCTCTTCGGGGCCAGGTCGATCTCGGGCGACGACCTGTCCAGGGACACCGACGACTACCGAGTTCGGCGGCACCGAACGCACGACCACGGCGTTGGCACCGACGCGACTGTCGGCCCCGATCTCCACCGGCCCGAGGATCTTGGCACCAGCACCGATGATCACCCGATCACCAATGGTGGGGTGGCGTTTCTGGCCCTTTGCAAGCGACGTACCCCCCAGGGTGACGCCGTGATAGATGGTGACGTCGACGCCGACTTCAGCGGTCTCGCCCATCACTACTCCCATACCGTGATCGATGAAGAGCCCCGGGCCAAGCTGTGCCCCCGGGTGGATTTCGATGCCCGTGATGGCGCGAGCCAACTGCGAAATAGCGCGGGCGGCGAAGTAGCGGTGGCGCAGCCAAAGCCGGTGTGAAACCCGATGCGCCCAGACGGCATGCAACCCCGGGTACAGCAAGGCGACCTCGATCGATGACCGGGCGGCAGGGTCACGATCGAGGGTGGCCTGCAGGTCACGACGCCAGGACCTCATATCAATCGACGAGGTCGGCGAAGAGCGCGGTGCTCAGGTATCGCTCGCCGAACGAGGGGATGATGACCACGATGCGCTTACCGGCGTTCTCGGGGCGCTTGGCAATCTGGACGGCCGCCCAGGTAGCTGCGCCGGAGGAAATGCCGACCAGCAGCCCTTCTTGACTGGCCAGGGCGCGAGCTACCGAGAACGCGTCATCGTTGGTCACCTTTATGACCTCGTCATAAACCGTTGTATCGAGCACGCCGGGGATGAAACCGGCGCCGATGCCCTGGATCGGATGCGGGCCCTTGGGCTCACCCGACAGCACGGCCGAGGCGGCTGGCTCGACGGCCACGATCTTGATCGCCGGATTCTTGGCCTTCAACGCTTGCCCAACACCGGTGATGGTGCCGCCGGTGCCGACCCCGCCAACCACGAAATCAACCTCTCCGTCGGTGTCACACCAAATCTCCTCGGCCGTGGTGACGCGATGGATCGCCGGGTTGGCGGGATTCTCGAATTGTTGCGGCATGAAGTAGCGCGAGTCACTGGCGACCAACTCTTCGGCCTTGGCGATAGCACCCACCATGCCCTGCGGACCGGGGGTCAAGATGAGGTCGGCTCCATAGGCCTTGAGCAGCATCCGGCGCTCCTTGCTCATCGTTTCCGGCATCGTGAGGACGATCTTGTAGCCACGCGCCGCGGCCACCATTGCCAGACCGATGCCGGTGTTGCCACTTGTCGGCTCAACGATGATGGTGTCGGGGCCGATCAATCCGTCACGTTCGGCGGCGTCGATCATAGCCACGCCGATTCGGTCCTTCACGCTGCCAGATGGGCTGTAGAACTCGAGTTTGGCCACAACCTCGGCCACCGCACCCTCGGTGACGCGTCGCAGCCTCACGAGTGGCGTGTTGCCGACAAGCTTGGTGACATCTTCAGCGATTCGCACGGGAAAGCCTCCTGATTCGATGACGGGCTGGTGGCCCGGCTAAGGATCGACAGAAGCCGACCTCACGCCACATTGTTGACTCGTCGGGTCAGGATTTCAAGTTGCATCATCTCGCCGGGCCTGGACAGTGCGCAACTGGGCCGACACCGCAACGGCCAATCGGCACCAACCGTCGCCCACCGTCGCCAACCACGCGCTATCGGGCTGACATTGCCGTGCAAGGATGACCACATGATGCGTGGCGTGATGTCACCGGTCCTAACGGGGCTGTTGGTCGTTGGCGCAGCTTGGCGACGGCCCGATGTTGCGGTGGGCCTTGTCGTGCTGGGGGCGGTGTTCGGGCTCATTGAGCGGCGATGGCCGATCACGCCGCATCCATTTCTGCGCCCGGGCTGGCGCACCGACGTCGTGCATTTTCTCGTCGACCAGGTTGCAAGCGGGTTGCTTCTCGGGCTGCTGGTCACCGTTTTGGTGCCGGTGTTCGAGCCGATGCTTCCGAACCTCGACACGTTGTTATCTGGTCCGGCGCGACTGGTTGCAGCGCTGCTGGTGGGCGAGATGACCGGGTACTGGGGGCATCGACCTCGACTGGTCAGGCCCCTGATCGCACCTCGGTTCGTAACGCCGACGGTACGAACTTTCGAATCATTCGTCGATCCGGCGCGCCCCTCACCCTGAACCTCACCGGCGCCACGCTCATCGCCAGTGGACCCGAGGGAACATTGCTCGGAGACTGTGCCGCGGTCTAACACTCACCCGACGAATACG
>JAYTVF010000109.1:0-27199 GCA_043744155.1 Acidimicrobiia bacterium
GCCGGCACCCACGCCTTCGGTGAAGAACGAGATGCCGATGCCCATATATTCACCCCGGGTGCGCTTCTCGGCCTGCTCAGCTCGCAACTCGTCGTAGCCTGCGATGCGCATGGCCTCTTTCAGCGCAGCCGGGTAGTTGCCAGAGTCGTATTCCCAACCGGTCGGGGTGGTGTACGGAAACTGTTCAGGCTGCAACAAGTTCTTCATTCGTAACTCAGCTGGGTCCATACCCAGTTGGTTGGCCAGTCGATCGACGAGCCGTTCGATGAGGTACACGGCCTCGGTGATGCGGAATGAGCAGGCGTACGCAACGCCACCGGGAGCCTTGTTGGTGTACACGCCGGTCACTTTGCAGTGCGCGGCCGGGTAATCGTACGAGCCCGTGAAGATGTGGAAGAAACCGGACGGATATTTCGTTGGCTGAGCGGTAGCGTTAAAGGCCCCGTGGTCGGCCAGCACGTCGGTGCGTACGCCCAAAATCTTCCCGTCGGCGGTGGAACAGATTTCGCCGTGCATGTGGTAGTCACGGGCAAAGCCCGTGGTCATCAGGTTCGACGAACGGTCCTCCATCCATTTCACCGGCTTCTTGGTGACGATCGACCCGACGACGGCCAGAACATAGCCGGGGTAGACGGGCACCTTGTTACCGAAGCCGCCACCGATATCGGGAGAGATCACCTGGATCTTGTGCTCGGGAATGCCAGCCACCAAGGCGTAGACCGTGCGATGTGCGTGTGGTGCCTGACTCGTGATGTAGGCGGTGAGCTTACCGGTGACAGGATCCATGTACGCCAGCGACCCACAGGTTTCCATAGGAGCCGGATGTGACCGCGGGTACAGCATGTCGAGGCTGACCTTCACGGCGGCCGTCGCGAAGGCTGCATCGGTCTTGGCCGCATCGCCGGATTCCCAGTCAAAGATGTGATTCGACTTTTTCTCCCGCTCATCACGCACAAGCGGCGCATCCGCGTCAAGGGCGCGGCGGGCATCGATCATCGGCGGCAGCGGGTCGTATTCCACATCGATGAGTTCAAGCGCATCGCGGGCCGAATACTTATCCTCGGCAATGACGAAGGCCACCTCTTGCCCTTGGAAGCGCACCTTGTCAGTGGCCAACACCGACTGCACATCGCCCGAGAGCGTCGGCATCCACGCTAAGCCCAACGTCTCGAGAATGGCCCCCGTGATGACGGCCTTCACCTTTGGGTGTGCCTCGGCGGCCGAGGTATCGATGGAAATGATGCGGGCGTGCGCATATGGGCTGGCCAGCACCGCGCCGAACAGCATGCCGGGCATCGTTATGTCGTCGAGGTAATTGCCTCGCCCCCGCAGGAACCGGGCGTCTTCCTTACGGATCATGCGGCCAAAGCCGATGGGGTTGCCCGCCGCTGAGACAGGGGTGGCGTTGTCGATGGCGGTCAATGGGTTGCCTTCCGGACGCATGTCGAAAATGTGACGGAAGCGAGCGAGGTCACGCCTCGACTGCTTCGGGCTGATGGGCAGCGGCCCATTGGATCGATTTGACGATGTTGTCGTAACCCGTGCAACGGCACAACTGACCACTGATGGCGTCGCGAATTTCGTGCTCGCTTGGATCTGGGTTGACGGCCAACAAGGCCTTGGCCACCATCATCATGCCGGGGGTGCAGAAGCCGCATTGAAGCCCGTGACAGTTCATGAATCCCTGCTGCACTGGGTCGAGTCCGGCCGCGGTTTCCATCCCTTCGACCGTGTCGACGGTTCGGCCGTCGGCCATCACGCCGAGCACCGTGCAGCTCTTCACCGGCACACCATCCATGTGCACGACGCACGCACCGCAGTTCGAGGTGTCACAACCCCAGTGAGTGCCCGTCTTGCCGAATTCGTCCCGAACCAGGTGCACAAGAAGCATGCGCGCCTCGATGTCGGCCTTCACCGGCTCGCCATTGAGCGTGACGTTGACTTCCATGATTAGATTCCTCCCTTGGCCCGGGCGATTGCCGATCGCAAGGCCCGCTTGGTGAGTTCGCCCGCAAGGTGCCGCTTGTATTCGGCCGGACCGCGTTGGTCGGTGGATGGTCGGCAATGCAGCGCGGCGAGGTCGCCGGCCGCTTTAATGCTCTCCTCGCTGGCGGGCTTGCCCATGAGGGCCGCTTCCGCTTCGGGGGCACAGAAGTGTGCGGCACCCACGGCAGTGAGCCCGATGCCGACGTGGATGATTGTCTCGCCGTCGAGCCAAACGCAGGCGCCCGCTGCGGCGACGGCCCAGTCCCCCGCTCTTCGTTCGACCTTGACGTAAGCGCTGCCGCCGCCCGAACGCAGCGGCATGCGCACCTCGGTGATCATCTCGGCGTCGCGCACCACAGTTTGGTACGGGCCGTCGTGGATATCACGGGCGGCGACCTGGCGGGTTCCCGTCGACGAGGTGATCACGATGGTGGCTCCCGCTGCAGAAAACACCGCGGACAGATCTTCACTCGGGTCGGCCTGGCCGATCGAGCCACCAACGGTGCCACGGTTACGCACCACCGGGTCGGCGATCACCCGCTCGGCGTCATGCAGGATGCGGTAGTGGCCACCGGCAAGCTCGGATGTCAGCAGGTCAGCGTGGCGGGTCATGGCCCCGATGCACAGCTCCGATCCCTCGACCCGCACATAGGACAGCGTGTCGACCAGGTCGTTGATGTCGATGAGGTATTCAGGTCTCGCCAGCCGAAGCTTCATCATCGGGAGCATCGAATGCCCACCAGCGACCAACCGGGCCTCGGGACCGAGTTGTTCTAACAATGCGACTGCGTGGCTGACGCTGGTCGCTCGTTCGTAGCCGAATGGCGCAGGTGTCTGCATCGGCCCCCCTCGCTTATAGACAGCCGAGCCTGCGGCGCGGCAGTGACGAATGACTCTTACCAGCGATGGTGGTCGCATCGCTGCGACCCGTCAAGGCTCGCGTAACCAAATCCTTATCGCTCCCCGGCAGAACGACTCGATAGCCTTACTATCGCAGGGAATGACACTCAATCAGCTCAAAGTTTTCGTGCTGGTCGTGCGGTTGGGGTCTTTCCGAGCTGCGGCAGGGGCACTGAACGTGAGCGAGCCGGCGGTTTCACAAGCAATCACGGCGCTTCGTCAGAGTCTGGGCGACCAACTCCTCGTGCGCAACGGATCACTGCTCGAGTTGACCGAAGCCGGGCAGCGCATCGTCGGGCTCGCCTCGCAAATGGTCAACCTCGCCCTTGAAGCCGAGGCGGCCGTGCGTCATGCCCAAGGCGGGCCGGCGTTGCTGCGAGTCGTCTCGACGGCTACCCCGGGAGACGCGGTCGTACCGGCGCTTCTGCAGGCCTTCACGACCCGGGTAACCAATATGGAGGCGACGTTGGCCGTCGCTACCGCCGATGAGATGGCTGCGCTCATCATCGAGCGACTCGCCGACGCTGCCATCGGCCCGTCGCTGGCTGGGCCGGCCTTCCCCGGGCTGATCAGCGAGCCGCTACTGAAGTACCGGATGACGATGATTTGCGGCGATCACCATCCGCTTGCGCTCGCGTCGGACAAAGTGCCGCTCGAAGCGCTTGCTGGCCAAGAATGGTTCATCGACCCTAGCGGCACCGACCCGGCGTCCGACGTTGGCAAACTGCTGCGATCGCTGCGAGTGCCCGAGGAGAAAATCAGCGTATTCCCGAACGAGCGTGCCGCCTGGGCCGCACTGGCGACCGGCACGGGTGTCGCTCCGGCCGTGGAGCACCTGCTGCTCGCCCATCGCCCGACGCGCATCGCGGCGCTCCGAGTGGAAGGTTTTCCCCTCGACCGACTCTGGTACGTCACCATGCTGGCAGGCCAACGGCGCAGCCCAGTCGTCTCGCGGTTTCACCGCTTTGCGTCGACCCCAGATGCGATGCAAGCCATGTTCCGCGCCGACGGCCGGGTGCCGGCCTCCAAGTTCAAACCCCCCGTGTTCGTAACCATCTGGAGCTGACCCGCTTCCGACTGCATCGGCACCTGTCGTCGTGTCCATATGTAGGACGGCATGGCCAAACTGTACGGCTCTGAGGTGCCGGCCTTGCTCACCCTCGACGCCATTCGCGTCGTCAATTCGTTCCGCCGCAACCGCTTGATCAAGCGGCCTCGTTCCACCTTGGCCTGTTGATCGGCGCGAGACTCGGGCTCATGTTCGATCCCTGCCTTCCCGGTCCCTTTTATGAAGACTTCATCCCGGGTGCCACGCTGCCATCGCTGCCATCGATCACCCTCACCGATGCCGACAACACGCTGTATCGCGCCATCACCGGCGATCAACACTTGATGGCGTCGAGCGTCGATCGCTATCGCTCAATCACCGGGCGCCCCGCCGGGGCCGCGCTGGCCAACCCTGGCCTCGTCATGCAGTTTTCGATCGGGCAGACCACCATGGCGACCCGCCAGGCCATCGCCAATCTGTACTACCGATCGGTGCGAATGGTGCGTCCCGTCGAGATCGGTGAGACCCTCACCACGATCACGACCGTGCTCGGCCTGAGCGACTCCGCGCCCAAAGGGGACCAATACCGGGGCAAGGTCTGGTTGGGCATCGAGACCACAAGCGAGCGCGGCCCGGTAGCGTCGTACCAGCGCTGTGCACTGGTGCGGGGCCGACGGCCAGGCCCTGGGCATCAAACGGCAATACCTGGTCCTTCGGATCCAAACCCCCTGGCCGACCTGATCGAAGCTGTACCCACATGGAACCTCACCGGCATGCCAACGACCTCATGGTCGTCAAGCGAGACCCGTGTCGATCCCCTACGCGAACACATCGACCTCGCCGCACCTCTGGCCCGATTGACCTTCAACCAGGCCGCAGTCCACCGCGACCACACACTGACGGCCGACGGCAGGCGACTTGTCTATGGCGGTCATGTGCAGGCGCTCGCCCAAGCCTCCCTGACACGCATGTTGCCCGGGCTGGCGACCGTGATGGCCTGGGATGGGTGCGACCACATCGGTCCGGCCCACGAAGGCGATCTGTTGCAGTTTCGTCACACGCTGGTCGCCACCGAACCCGCTGGATCAGGCCGACTGATGCGATTCGAGATCATCGGCACCCAGTGCGTCGATGATGGAAAAATGATCGACATTCTTCGATGGACGCCGGTGGTCTGGGCGCCCTAAACAAGGCTCAACTGTTTTGGCCCAGTGGGCCGGCGATCAGCAGGCTGTCTTGGCGCAGGCGGCGTCGAGGGCGGCGCTGGTCATTGGCCCAACGGCACCATCGGCTGCCAGCGACTTGCTGGTCTGGAACGCTTTGACAACCTTGTCGGTCTGATCCCCATACGCGCCGTCGGCGGGACCTGGATCGAAACCGAGCGCCTTCAGTCGTTTCTGCAACGCCGCCACCCGCGGGCCTGCCACGCCGTACACCAGTGCGCCGCTGTCGGATTCCTTGACGTAACCGGGAGGAACGACAACCACCGCTGGCACAGTCGTGGCCGGCTTGGCTGTTGTGACCGGCGTCGGCGGCGCGGTCGATGCTGCCGCGACCGTCGTGGCGACGGTCGTAGCCGTGCTGGTCGGTGTGTTCGTCTTTGCCGGGGCCGCCACCTTCTTCGAACTGCCGCACCCCATCAATGCCACCACGGCCGTGGCGAACATCACGGCCTGCCATCCGGCCCGCACCCCGTAGCGATTTTCCAAAGCACACCCCCAGGTGATCGAACGCATTCGTTCTGAGTTCGATGCTAGTCGCTCCTACAACATCTTCGTTCGGATGGTCGCAGGCAACCACCCGAAGGAGATCAGTCTGATGGAGTACGGGCGAGGATTTCTCCATGCACGACGACAAAGACCGCCCCGTCACGACTGGCCCAATCGCGCCATGCGGCGGAGATGTCGTCCAATTCCTCTCTGGCCGCCAGGCCGTGCGCCACCAGATCTTCGGCCAGGCGACTCTTGGTGACCCGGTCGGCCCACAAGTCTGACCACCAAGCCAGATCGGATTTCGAGCTGAAAGTCCACGTCGACGTGCTGTACGCGATGTCGACAAGCCCAGCCTTTCGAGCCCAGTGCAACAGTTGTCGTCCGGCGTCAGCATTCGCTCGGTTGATCACCGTGAGTTGCAAATACAGCTCCATCCATCGATCGAGTTTCGGTTCAGAAGGCCACCAGGTCATCGCCGGATAGTCAGCATCGCGGGCGGCGACCAGCCCGCCTGGTTTTACCAGGCTTCCCATCCCGCGCAGCACACCAACCGGGTCGGCGACGTGTTGAACCACCTGATGGGCGTGCACGACATCGAAGCCACCCAAAGGGGCGATGACACCAGTAAAGTCGCCCGACACGAACTCGACCGACACACCGGCGGCAGCTGCGAACGAGGCTGCCTCAGCCACGACCGTGGGCTCAAGGTCTACGCCGACAACTTTCCCGGGGCCTACCCGTCGGGCCAAGTCAACGGTGAGCGTTCCCGGTCCGCAGCCGACATCGAGCAACCGCAAACCACTGGTGAGATGCGGCAAGAGATACGCAGCAGAGTTCTCTGCTGTTCGCCACCGGTGCGAGCGCAGTACGGCATCAGCGTGTCCGTGCGTATAGACATTGCCCGCATCAATCGTCTCATCCTGTGAGATGTCGATCTTACCCATTGAAATAGCGTACTTGATGAGGGCGCGGTCAGGGTGTGGATTGCGGTCTTTCCAAGAGGTACTCGTCGGCGAGTGCTCGTGGCGCACACACCAGCCAGGCATCGACCATTGCTTCCTCCAGTTCGTCCGCCGAGACACGGCTGAGCTGGATCAACACAGCCGGGTATCCCTCGAAGTGCGCAATGGTGAAGAACGAGGTCGGATGCGCTGCCAAGATGGCTGCTTTCTCACCGAGGTCCTCGACCGATAGTGCCAAAATCGCACCGTCGGGTGGAGCCACCGTGCCAAAGCGTTTGATGTCGGCCTTGCTAAACGGCCGCTCCCAGGCAAACACCTTGCCGCCGACCGACCACGCCCGAGTACCGTAGCGAACGCCTTCGGTTACCCCAGCGAGCGCTAGCGCGGACTGCGCCGCTTCATCCATACTGACCATTTCCGAACCCTATCTCTGGCGCGAGCTACGGAACCCCCACGCCATCGGCACCCGGTTGTGCGATGCACGAAGAAGTTCTGGCGACGCATCGGCGCCCACCGCTTCCCGATCACTTTGCCACTCCCCACAAGGACCGGTTACCGGCCAGTACACAGCCGGGTTGGCCCGATAGGCTCACGGCTCGTGTGGCTGGCTTGGGATCTTGCACTATGGGCGGCCGCAATATTCTTGCTGGCCTGGGTGGCATTGCGTCGGCGACCGCGACAGGCCAGGCCATGGGCAGCGCCGCTCTTTCGCGAACTGGCCGTGATGTTCGTGCTGTACGCGATTTGGATTCGGTTGGGCGAGATACGGGTGATCGGCACACAGGATGCGGCGGCGCGTGGCCGGTGGATCTGGCAAGCCGAACGCTGGTTGCCTCTGCCGAGCGAACTGACGCTGCAGCATTGGGCACTGCATTCACGGCTCGTCGTACAGTTCGCCAACGCGTATTACATCGTCTGTCATGTCGCCCCGATGGGTATCTTTCTGGTGTGGCTCTATGTGCGCCATGGCGAGCAGTTCGCCCGATGGCGCAACCAACTCGCCTTCGTCTCCATCGTTGGCGCCGTCATCCAATTTTTGCCGGTGGCTCCGCCAAGACTCTTCCCCGAACTGGGCTTCCTCGACACCGCCGCCCGATACGGCCCTCGGGTGTATGACTCCACGGGCTTCAGCCAGCCTGGCCAGTTGGCAGCCATGCCCTCGATGCACGTCGGGTGGGCAGTGCTTATCGGGGCAGCAACCTATACCGCCGGCCGCGGCAGGTGGCGCTGGCTCGGCCCCGCCCACGGCGCCCTCACCGTCTTCGCCGTTACCGTTACAGCCTACCATTGGCTGCTCGACGGCCTCGTGGCCATCGCTATCCTGGCTGTCGGACTGTGGCTCGCCCGGACTGCACGCCATGTCCGCAGCCGAGGCTACCGATCAAGCCGCCAGACTCCCGCAGCGGGACCGCCCTCGGGCAGCCGCACACTTGAACCATCGAAGGCCAGATCGGGTCCGAACAGGGTCGTCGCCGACGAAGCATGAAGGAGGGCCGAATCCAGGGCAACCGGGTCGTGTGGCGCCCTGGAGAGGGCGACGAGCACTCGTTCACCAGCTACCTCACGAAGATACGCCACGACATCGTCGGATACGTGCACCCATCGGAGGCTGCCGAACCGCAACGCGGGTGACGAGGCCCGCACGCGCACGATGGCGCGGACTGCATCGAGAAATGGGCTATCCCACGACTTCTTCGTCCAGTCGAAGGGCACCCGTCCGGCGTCCATGGTGTCGCCAATTGCCCCTACTTCTGACCCGGCGAACACTGTCGGCACCCCAGGAAACGTGAACAGCATCGCCATGCCCACCAGATGCCGGGCCGCGTCTCCCCCGACGACGCTTCGGAACCGAGCCGTGTCGTGCGAGTCGAGCATCGTCATCGACGCGTTGCGTACAGGCCACGGCACCCCGGCTGCAAGGGTTGTCATCGCGTGCACCATGCGCTCCCCCGAGTGAGCCCGCGCTCGCTGGTCGAACATCAAGGGAAATGCCGCCTCGTCCACCAACCACCATGCCAGTGGCCGGGAGAACGAGTGGTATGCCATGGTGCCGTGCCAACCGTCGCCGGACAAGTCGATCTGGGCGTCGTGGCAATGCTCGGCCAGAAGCCAGGCGTTGGGGTTTTCCTGCGCGATGACCGCCCGAGTCGTGGTGGCGACCTCGTGATTTACATCCAGGTCGTCAATACGGCCCGTGACGTTGGCACAGTCGACTCGCCATCCGTCGAGCGAATACGGGGGCCTGAGCCACTTCCGTATGATCGAACCGTCGGCGGTGATGAGTCGCTCCCACAACGCAACACTTCGGTAATCGAGTATCGGAAGGCTCGGCACCTCATGCCAGGCTCGATAGCCCTGTGGGTGCGCATCGAACCGATAAAATGAAGCCTCGGCACAACCGGGGTCAGCTTGGGCGGCGAGGAACCATTCGTGACGGTTTCCCGTGTGGTTCAAGGTGATGTCACCAATGACTTTCATACCGCGAGCGTGCGCTGCGGCGATCAGCGATGCGTATGCCTCATCGCCACCGAGCAAAGGGTCGATGGCGTCAAACGTGGTGGCGTCATAGCGATGGGATGAACCGGCTGGAAAGACCGGGGTGAGGTAAAGCAGGTTGGCGCCCAGGCCCTGAATATGGTCGAGGTGGGCCTCAATGCCGGCCAAATCGCCACCAAACAATTGGTGCACGCCCTGCGACACGTCAGGGAGTATGCCGTCGCTCCACTCGGCAGGTATCGCCCAGTCGGGAGCATCACGACGCTGGCCGGACCAGGCGAATCGATCAGGGAATATCTGATAGCCAACGGTGTCGACCAGCCACTGCGGCGGTGGACCGAATGTTGTCACCACGAAGTCGGCATTGTCGGAAACCTCGTTCGGCCAGAACCCCGCCGAGTTCAGCCAGTAGTCCTGATCGTCACCTTCGATCAGGAACCGGTAGCGCACCACCGGGTTCTCGGCCGGCACCGCAGCTGTCCACCATGTCGCGTCGGGATCCACTCGGGAGACCTTGGCCTCGGCTCGATACAACGGCTCGCGGTTCGGGGTGGTGCGCACCCGGATCGAATGCACGATGCAGCCGTTCGGCACGCGGACATGCGCAGTGAAAGAACCGCCGACGACAAGGTCTGAAGCGTCCAGGTAGAGCGGCGAACCATCATGATGCGGTTGGTCGAGAAAATCCACAAAAAGGCCCCGATGGGTTCATGATTTCGCGGTATCGGGCGGTGCGGCCGACGACGAGAAACGTTGGAGGAACGACAACAGTATGACGATGGGAACCACTTTGGGCGGGGCCGAGTATCTCGAGGCTAGACAGGGGCATGCTCGCCACCCCGGCTCTCGCCCACCACCATGCCTATGTCGCACCTCGGTGTCGACACCATGTCGACACCCGCGTCGTCTATTTCAACCACCACCCGACGTGCAACAGACGTGCCGCACGACCGCGACGCTGGCCCGTCAACCGGAGCGTGGGCCGTGTCCGGGGCCGCCCAAGACAGTGCCGCTGGTCAGAATCGATAGCCTGGGTCTGACGGCCAGTTGGGCTGGAAGAGATGCCACTGTTCGGGCGCCCGACGAATGAGCAATTCCATCTGCTGGGCGAGAACCTGCGTGACTCGAGCGACATCGACTCGCAGCCCATCACCGCTTCGGCTGCAATCGATAGGTGGGCGGATGACGGCATGGTGAGCACCTCTCGGCCCCATATAGGCGCCAACCGGGATGAGGGGCGCCCCGGTGCGAAGGCCCAATGTCGCCGGACCGGCCGGTAGCGTTGTCTCTTCACCGAAGAACGACACCTTTTGGCCGTCGCCGGTGATATCACGATCTGACATCAGGCAAACGACTTCGTTCCGTTTCAGCGCTCTCATGACCGACGAGGTCACTTCTGGTCCGAGTGGCACCACGGTCATACCGAACTTTGTACGCAAGTCGCGAAACCATTCAAACAATTCCGGTGGCTCGACGGGCTCGACCACCACGGTGAGGGCGATACCCTTGGCCGCCAACCAGCGACCTGCCCACTCCCAATTGCCCAGGTGTGGGAGTGAAACAACCACACCACCGCCAGCGGCGAGTCCCGCTTCGATGTGATCCCAACCCTCGAGGGTGAATCGGCGTCGAATGTCGGCATCAGACAAAGACGAGATCCGAAAGCTCTCGATCCAGTATCGGGCGTAGCTTTCGAACGCGTCGTGCGTGGCTTTTTTTAGCGCGAAGGTGGTGATGCGGGGGTCTCGAGCCCGTCGCTGGTGGCGTTCGACGGTACGACGCTGTTCCTGCATCACTCGACCAAACATCAGCCCGAGACCGGGCACACTGGCCTCCAGCAGCGGCCCAGGTGTGGTTCGAGCCACTGCCGCCGCCAATCTGAAGGCCAGGACTGTGGCATCGTCACGAAAGACGGGCCGAGCCGGGGCCACTCAGCGCGGGGTGCGGCGACGCACCAGAATCTCCGTGCGGATACGGGCACGATTGTTACGTCGGGCGATTCGTCGTCGTTGCCGGGCCGCCAGTTTGGCTGCCGTTACTGGCGCTACCCCGGCTTGCTTCCAGACCTTCACGAACCGTTGCACCGCTGTCACGACAGTGAGAACAAGCATGACCCATAAGATGACGATCAAGATGGTGGGCCAACGGCTGAGCAACAGCCCGACGCACAGCAAAATGATGCGTTCGGCGCGCTCCATGATGCCACCCTTGGCGTCGAGGCCCAATGACTCGGCCTTGGCCCGCATATACGAAATGACTGAGCTGATCGCCATGATGGCGAAAGGAACCATGGCCAGCAGCGGATGCTTCGTGGTGGCATAGAACCAGGCCACACCGCCGAAGAAGAACGCATCACTGACCCGATCGATAACCGAGTCGAAGAAGGCGCCACGTTGACTGGTAGAGTTCTGCGCTTTTGCCAATGCTCCATCGAGAAGGTCCGGTAGGGCGGCCAGAATCACAAGGACCAGCCCCCAGATCATGTGCCCGCTGCCGATGACAACACCAGCGAGCGCCGCCACAATCAGGCCGAGGACGGTCAGATGGTCGGGCGACAGCCCCGTTTTGCGCAACAGGATCCCGACTGGCTTCACCGCCTTGTCGACGGGGCCACGGAGATAACCATCGAACACATTTTGATCCTATCGGCGCCCGGGCCCAATGGCACGGCCAAGGGGCCTCCGAGCGAGGAAACTAGGGCAGCAGGGCCGCCGCCCAGTCCTCTGGGTTGTCCTCGACGAACTGTTCGACCGTACGGCCATCGACGGCATCGATAACGACAAAGGCCCGGCTCTTCGGTGGTTCTTCCACGGAATAGGCCAGAATCCGCCAAACCGGCCGGCTTCGCAACCCGCGCCAGGCCATCTGCGCCGACGCATGTCCGATAGGCCAGCCAACCGCGCCTGTCGCCTTGGCCAGCGCGTCTTTTTCGTCGAGCCCGAGCTTCCAGCCCGACGTCAGGCAAAGCAGACCAAGGGCCATCAGCACGAACGCGGCGAGAAGAAAGCCGTTGTTGACGAGCACCGGGCGGTCAGCCCGGCGCAGCAACCACGCCAGAGAACAGGCCGCGCCAAGACCCAGGTAGATGTACCCGGGAACCCGGCGACGACTGTTGTCCGGAAACTCATAGGCACCGACGAACCCAGAAACGTTGAGTTCCGAGGGTAACTCGTCGCGGATCTCGGTATCGTCGGCCATGGGCTCAGGCTACGACGCCGGCCATGCCGACCGCACCTTTTGGGCGCTATCTACGAGTGGCTCGGGCAGCGACCGGGTGTTCGCGACGGACGTCATGAAGTTGGCGTCGCCGATCCAGCGCGGCACCACATGCACGTGCAAATGTTCGCTGATGGACCCACCAGCGGGCTGCCCGAGGTTGATTCCGACGTTCAACCCTGCAGGTCGATAGCAAACCTTCAGCGCCCGCACGGCCTGTGTGGTGGTGGTCCACAACTCCGCAGTTTCCTCGAACGTCAGTTCCTCGAGGTCTCCGACCTCCCGGTACGGCAGCACCAGAACATGGCCGGTCGTGTACGGAAACGCGTTCAGCATGGCAAAGGTCAGCACGCCGCGATGCACGATGTACGTTTCGTCGTCAGGTAGCCCGCTGGCCAATATCTGAGTGAAGATCGAGCCGCCTTCTGGCCCTGGTTGACCGACTCGACCCTGCACGTACTGCGAGCGCCACCCATTCCAGATGTGCTCAAGCATCACCGCATCACCGATGCAGCCACCGCCACCTCGGCGGCCAGCCGATCGGTGAAGTCGGCCACGCTCACATTGCGCTCGACCGCTCCCCCGCGTGGATTGACCCCGACGGTGCCAGCAGCCACGTCGTCGTCACCTACGACCAGCACGTAGGGAATCTTTTCGATTTTGGCGTTGCGAATTCTCTTGCCGAGCTGGTCGGTTGCTTCGACCACATCTACCCGGTAACCGGCGGCTTTGAAGGAGGCGGCGAGTTCGATGGCGTAGGCATCATGCGCGCTGGCGACGGGCAGAATTCGCACCTGAACGGGCGCCATCCACGCGGGGAATGCGCCAGCAAAGTGTTCGACCAGCACACCGAAGAACCGCTCGACCGACCCGAAAAGGGCGCGGTGTAACATCACCGGACGATGCCGTGAGCTATCGGGGCCGACATATTCGAGCTCGAAACGGTCGGGCAGGTTGAAGTCGTACTGGATGGTCGACAGCTGCCATGAGCGCCCGATGGCGTCCTTGACCTTGACGTCGATCTTGGGGCCGTAGAACGCGGCCCCACCTTCGTCGACCTTATACGGAATGTTCTCCGACTCGAGCGCCTGACGTAGGAAAGTGGTTGCGTTCTCCCAGCCCTCGTCGGTGCCTATCGACTTGCCGGGCTCACGGGTGGACAACATGGCCTCGAACTCCTCGAAACCAAAGGCCCGCAACACGCTGATGACGAAGGCCAACAGGCCCTTGATCTCGCCCGGCGCCTGCTCTTCCGTACAGAAAATGTGGCTGTCGTCCTGCGTGAAGCCGCGAATGCGCATCAGGCCGTGCAGGGTGCCAGCCCGTTCGTAACGGTATACCGTGCCGAGTTCGAATAGGCGCAGCGGTAGCTCACGGTAGCTTCGTTGCCGACTGCGGAAGATCAGGCTGTGCATCGGGCAGTTCATGGGCTTCGGGTAATACACACCGTTGTCCATCTCCATAGGCGGATACATCCCGTCCTTGTAGAAGTCGAGGTGCCCAGAGGTCTTGAAGAGGGTGTCTTTGGCCAGGTGCGGTGTATAGACGAATTCGTAACCGCCCGATGCGTGGCGGGCGCGACTGTAGTCCTCCATCATCTTGCGGACGGTCGCGCCCTTTGGATGCCAGACAGCCAGACCGCCACCCAGCTCGGCCGGGAACGACAGCAGGTCGAGCTCGACGGCCAGCTTGCGATGGTCACGCTTTTCTGCTTCTTCGAGTCGGTGCAGGTGCTCGGCCAACTCGTCCTTGGTAGCCCAGGCCGTGCCGTAGATTCGCTGCAGCATCGGGCCCTTCTCGTTGCCGCGCCAGTACGCTCCCGCCACTTTCATCAGCTTGAAATGGCCAAGTTTCGCCGTGGAGGGCACGTGCGGCCCGAGACACAGGTCAACGAATTCGGGCGTATTTCGGTAGACGCTGATAGCGCCACCTGCCCCAACCTCACCGGAATCGAGCGAGTCAGCCGCGGCTTTGGTAGCCCGTTCGATGATCTCGCACTTGTAAGGCTGGTCGGCAAAAAGGGCGAGTGCCGTCGCGGCGTCCATTTCGGACCGCATGAAAGGTTGATCGGCCTTCATAATCTCGCGCATACGGCCCTCGACTGCCACCAGATCGTCCTCACCGAAGGTCTTGCCGCCGGCGAGGTCGAAGTCGTAGTAAAAACCATCTTCGATGGCCGGCCCGATGGTGTATTTGGCGCCCGGAAACAGCTGCGTCACCGCTTGGGCAAGCACGTGGGCAGTGGAGTGCCGCAGAACGTGGCGGCCCTCTTCGCTTGGCGCTGTGATGATCGCCACCGTGTCATTGGTTTGCAGGGCAACGCTGAGATCGGTCTCATGACCATTCACCGTGGCCGCTACGGCGACCTTGGCTAAACCGCGCCCGATACTTGCGGCGAGGTCACCGGCGGTCGCACCGACGAGCAGCGTGCGTTGGGATCCGTCGGGAAGGAAAACATTTATCTCGGCCATAGCAGTCGTAGAGCCTATGCGGCCGACTGGCCAGACGTGCCTTCTTAAACGGCGCGCAGACTCGGCAAGCTGGCGGTGTCGTTCGGCAACACCTCGGCCTTCTTCGTGGCGTAGGTGTTTCGATACTCTTGACCGGTCAGTTCCCGCACCTCGTACATCACCTCATCGATCATCTGGCGCAACGCCAGATGATCGTCGAGTCGGTCGCGATAGCGGCCCGGCAGAATCGGTTCGCCGATCCGAATAGTGCATCGCTGACCCAACCGCGGCAGCTTTGCATCTGGCGGTTGTATCTCCCGAGTGCCCACCACACCCACCGGGTAGATGGGACAATCGACCTTGAAGGCCAGACGGGCGGCACCGGTATGACCCTTGTGCAGCACGCCATCACGGCTTCGCGTGCCTTCGGGAAAGATGCCGAAAAGCTCTCCTCGACGCAGCACGTCCTCAGCAGCGTCAAGCGCCGCGGTCGACTTTGCCCCGCCAGCGCGGTCGATTGGGATCATTCCCAGAGCCGGGAACACGAATTTTGTCTTCCAGTCGTCCATGTACTCGGCCTTACCGACGAAGCTGATGCGTCGGGAAACGGTGAGCATCAGGAAGGCTGAATCCAAAAAACTGACGTGGTTCGGGCACAAGATGGCAGGACCATGAAGGGGTAGCCGGTCAAAGCCCTGCAGATCAAACTTCCAGGCCCGACGAGCAAAGGGCCCCAGGACCGCTCGCGTCCGATCTTGTAGCTTTGACGCACCGGACACGGAGGCAGGGGCCATGGGTCCTATCGTAGGCGGAGATGCTGGTCGCAGGGGATGCCGGAGAAGAGGCAGCGGCGCATCAGGCGAGATTGATGCCCAGCAGCGCCGCCGAAGCCACGATGTCGTGACCGTTTTGTACGCCGCCATCGATCGCCGCGATGGCCCGTGGGCAGTTGAGATCATCGTCGAGAGCGGCGCGTACGTGGTGCAGCACGCCGCCGCCTTGGCCGTCCGCTGCGCCTTTTTCCCACTGCGCCAACCGTTGTGCGCTGCGGGGCATGAGGTCAGGTTCCCAATGCCAGTCATGGCGGTATGGGTGATCGAGGATGCCGAGACGGATGGCTCGCGGGTCGAATTCTTTCCGCAATTGATCGATAAAGACGAGATTCCCCAGACTCTTGGACATCTTGTGCCCGTCCATCCACACCAAACCGACGTGCATCCAATGTCGGACGAAGGGCTCACCTGTCGCCGCCTCGGATTGCGCCCGCTCACATTCGTGGTGAGGGAAGATGAGGTCTCCCCCACCACCATGCAGGTCGATGGTGTTCACGCCAAGTTCGCGCAGGGCCAAAGCGGAACACTCGATGTGCCAGCCCGGCTTTCCGGGGCCCCACGTCGTTTCCCAGTGGGGCTCATCGTCCTTTGACGGCTGCCACAAAACGAAGTCGAGCGGATTCCGCTTATTCGGGTCATCGACATTGCCACCGCGTTCGCGCGCCAGCGCCATCATCTGATCGGAGCTGTAGTGGCTCAGCGAACCAAAATCCGGGAACTTGGCGACATCGAAGTACACGCTGTCGCCCGATTGGTAGGCGTATCCGGCGTCGAGCACCATGCCGATGAACTTACGGATGTCGGCCATGGCCGACGATGCCCGCGGCTCGGAGTACACCGGCAGCACATTGAGCGCGTCCATGTCCTTGTTGAATCGCTCCTCCTCGCGGGCCGCCAAGTCGAGGTAGTGCACGCCAAGTTCGCGGGCCTTGGCAAAAAGGGGGTCATCGACGTCGGTGACGTTACGCACGCAGCGAACCTCATGACCTCGATCGATGAGCCGTCGGGTCAGTACGTCATAGTTCGTATAGACCCATGCATGGCCTAGATGGGTAGCGTCATAGGGCGTGATGCCGCAGGTGTACATCGTGACAACGTCGCCAGGCGTGAAGGGAACGACGCACTGTCGGGCGGTGTCATAGAGCTGCATCGAGCTGCTCATATCGCCTTGATCCCCGTCAGCTTCGGCGCAACCCGTGTCTTGTAGCGCACATTCAGTTGTAACAGCACCGCGGTAAAGGCCTCAATAGCCGTGGCGTTCGACAGGTACCCGGCATCGAGTGGCCGGCAGCCCGGGATCTTGCGGACGATTTCGGCCACGATCTGGGTGGCCGAGACATCGTCGGAGCAGATCAAAACGTCAGAGTCGATGGGTTCTCCGAGGTGGCCCAACTCGGCCGCAGGCAGGTGATGAAAAGCGGCGACGACGCGACACTCATGCACCGCTGCCTGTACGTGAGCCGCCACGGAACCTCGTGGCGGCAGCAGCGGCTGGAACTCCTTACCGACCCGAACCAAGGCGTTGGCCATCGAGATGACCACCTTCCCCTTGAGGAGATCGGCGCTCTCCTGGGCAGTGGTAGCCGCAGAATCCCACGGCGTCGCCAGCACGACCACGTCGGCGGAGCACGCGGCCCGGTTGTCACCTGAGGTGATATCGAGCTCGAGATCGGGCCAGTGTGCCAACACTTCATCTCGGGCCTCAAGGGCGCGATACTTTGAGCGAGACCCCAAAACGACCGGATAGCCGACCGATGCCAACCGTGCCCCAAGGGCCTTTCCCGCCGGACCGGTACCGCCCAGAATCCCAATTTGCATGGCGGTCACTCTTGCACACCTGCGGGCGGAGTCGTCTAGACGATGGCTGAACGATGGCTGACCTTCGTCGGGCAGGGATCCGAAATGAATGCGCTCAGGTTGAGTAGTTTGCTGGCATGGGTCTTCTCGACGGCAAACGCCTCCTTATTACCGGTGTGCTAACCGACGCCTCGTTGGCGTTCGGGGTGGCCAAGTTGGCGCAGGAGCAAGGGGCCGAGGTCATCCTTACCGGGGCTGGGCGAGCCTTGTCACTCACGCAACGTACCGCCCGCAAGCTGCCGGCCCCGCCGCCGGTCTATGAGTTCGATGTGACCAAGCCCGAGCACATCGTCAGTGTGCGTGAGGCAATTGCATCTCACTGGGACCGCGTTGACGGCGCCCTCCACTCAATCGGATTCGCACCCGAGGCCTGCCTAGGCGATGACTTCATGGCCGCCACGTGGCAAGACGTTGCGGTCGCCGTCAACATCTCGGCCTATTCGCTCAAGGTAGTAGCCGAGACGGTGGCCCCACTCATGACGGGGGGTGGTTCGCTGGTCGGCCTCACCTTCGACGCCACCGTGGCCTGGCCGGCGTATAACTGGATGGGGGTAGCCAAGGCTGCGCTCGAAAGCTGCAGTCGCTATCTGGCCAAGGCCCTTGGGCCTCAGGGCATCCGGTCCAACATCATCGCAGCCGGGCCGGTTCGCACGATGGCCGCCAAGTCGATTCCGGGCTTCAAGCTGTTCGAGGACACGTGGGATGGCCGATCACCCCTGGGCTGGAACGTGAACGACTCATCTGCCGTGGCCAAGGCGTGCGTGGCGCTGCTTTCCGACTGGTTTCCCGCGACGACGGGCGAAATGATCCACGTCGACGGCGGTTACCACGCAATGGGGGCGTAAACGCACCGTCAGCGGTGACACGCGATGGCGGAAACGACCGCCAGCCATACACTGTCGATCTCATGTCTCACCGTCGCTGCCTTCTTGCTGTCTTGGTGTCGGCGATGTTGTGCGTCTCGAGTATCGCCCATGCCCAGCAGGCGCCCGCCGAGCCGGTCGTGCCGACCCCCGACGCGATCACCTCGCTGGCCGATCGGGCCAACTCGGTGAACGCGGCCGTGGGGGCGCTGGAAGCCAAGCTGCCAGCCCTCACCGCATCGCTCTCGGAAGCCGAAACGACGGTCACTCGGATCGGTGGGGCAATCACCGACGAGCAGCGTCGAGCGAGTGAATTGCTGTCAAACGCCAAATATCAGGCGCTCTCTGCCTATATCCGTGGGGATTCGTCGAATCAGCCCTACGCGATGGCGCTGGCGATGCAACACAGCTCCAACGACGCGGCCTGGAGCCTCGGCCTGATCCAGGTGAGCAACCGCCGCACCGTCGATATGGTTCGCGCCGCTCGGTCACGCGGGAGCCAGGCCAGCCGCGAGCTCACTGATGCCCTTAGCCAGCGCGAACGAGCCCGGGATGCCATCGCCCGACTCAGTGTCGACATCCACAACTCCAAGATCACCTCGAAGGTGGTGGCTGAGCAACTCACACAGACCATCGTGGCATTGGCACCCGGAACCATCGATGGGATGACCACGGTGGCCTACGACGCGTATCGGCGGGCGGCCGTGGCGGTCGGTGCGGAACGGGCCTCGTGCGGGCTGCGATGGGAGTTGCTGGCCGCGATTGGCCGAACCGAGTCCGGTCACGGCATGGGCCGTCTCGATAGTAGCGGCACGACCTCGCCGCCCATTCTCGGGCCCTCGATCGGTGGCGATACCGACCGCGGCGAGATTGACACGGACCCAAACCAGGACCACGCGGTCGGTCCTATGCAATTCATTCCGTCGACCTGGCGAAGCTATGGCGCCGATGGCAACGGCGATGGAAAGGTCGACATCAACAACATTTACGACGAGTCACTCGCCGCTGGTCGTTATCTCTGCGTCGCCGCAGGCGCGCTCACGCTGACCACGAAAGAAGGAGTGACCAAGGCCATTTTGGCCTACAACCCGAACCAGGAATACCTACGCACCGTCGGTGGTCGCTTCGAATCGCTTGCCCAGGACGTGGCCGCTGGCTGGTTCTCGTCCGCTGTTCTCCCGACCGCGCCCGCGGCTGCGTTGGGATCGGCCGCCGGAGGCACCAAGCCGGTGGATCCGCAGACCGCGCCGACGCCCAACACCCAGGCTCGCACCCTGGTGCTGTTCGGTCCAGCCGCGCCGGCAGTACCAGCGATCGCCGGCGACCCGGCGCCAGCGGTGTGTGAGAGCCCGACCGTTCGGTTGGCCAGCCGAGTGGGCATGTACCGCTGCGTGATGGGTACCCAGGTGCTCGATCCCTGTGTTCCGGCCCCCTATGACCTCACCCTCTTGGCATGCGTGGCTGACCCCGAACAACCTGTGCAGCTCATCAAGGTCGGGGCTCCGATGCCTACCACGACGATGCAGCCAGCACCGCCCTATTTCTCGCTGCAGCTGTTCGGCGGCGATCGTTGCCTGCCGATTGCCCCCGCCAATGCCCCTCCCCCGGTTATAACCCCGACCACGACGACCTCGACGACGAGCACCACAGTGGTGGCATCAACCATCGCAGTTACTCCCGACGCGACGACCGTTCCCGCCTCGTCCTCCACGGTGGTCGCTACGACGACGACATCGCCGGTTGCTCCGACTACCACGACCACCACGACGACGGGCTCCACCAGTACAAGCGGCAGTTCTACGACGACGGCGCTGGCCGGTTCGTCATCGACATCTGCGCCCAGGCGGGCCAAGGCGCGCAAAACCGCGGCGGCAGACCCACCTGCGATGTATAAGTGCGCCAGCGGCGCGGAGATCGTTGGACAACCAGCCGTCACCGCTGGAGTCTGGTTCGCCGTCATCCGACAACCCGGCATCGCCCAGCGGCAAGCACCCGTGTCGATTGCCTGGCAATAGCGGCACTGAAGTGCCATTCGGGTTGTTACTTCCATTCAATTCGTGACATTCGTCACGTAGTCTCTAGGGTGACGCTGTGCCGGATTTCAGCGTGGCGGAGGTCTGGCGAGCACTTGCTGCCCACGACCCCGAGAGGTTGGCGGTGGTATTCGGCGAAAAGCGCCTGACTCGCGCCGACATCGGCCAACGCACCGACGGGTTTGCTCGGGCGCTGGTCGCCCGCGGGCTGGGCTGTCACCGCGAGCGCAGTGAACTACGGCCCTGGCAAAGCGGCCAAGACCACCTGGCCATCTACCTGCACAACGGCAACGAGTACCTCGAGGCCATGCTCGGTGCCTTCAAAGCGCGGGTCGCGCCGTTCAACGTCAACTATCGATATGTGGCTGAGGAATTGCAGTACCTGCTCAGCGACTCCGACGCCACCGCCCTGATTTTCCACAGTGCTTTCGCTCCGCTTGTCGAAGAGGTACGACAAAGCCTCCCCCACCTGCAGACTCTCTTCCAGGTCGCCGATAGCTCGGCCAACGGCCTCGTCCCCAACGCAGTCTGGTACGAGGATGCGCTGCGCGACGTCGTACCAGTTGAATTGCCGATTCCGTCGGTCGATGACCTCTACATCTTGTATACCGGCGGTACCACGGGGATGCCCAAAGGGGTGCTGTGGCGACAGGCCGATGCCCTGATGGAGTGTTTTGGCGGGAGCCGTTCGGCCCAGTCGATCGATGAAGTCGTGGAGAACGCCGACAGCCCTTCGCGGGCCGCCGTCATTCCGCCGTTCATGCACGGTGCCGCTCATTGGGTGGCCTTGAGCTGTCTCCACCGAGGCGGCACCGCCTTCATCCCCGATGTCACCGAGCACTTCGATGCCGCTGCCATCTGGGATCTTATCGAACGAGAGCGCATCACCTTTGTGCTCATCGTCGGCGATGCGTTCGGCCGACCGCTTCTCGATGAATTGCCGCGACAACCCCGAGACCTCTCGTCTCTGAGCGTTGTGCTCAGTGGAGGCGCCACCCTCTCGGCAGCGATAAAGCGCCAGTTTCTGGTTCACCTCCCACAAATCATGATCATCGACGGAATGGGGGCATCTGAGGTGGGTGGACAGATGCAACACATTTCGACCGGCGGCGCGTCATCGACTGGTTCATTTCCACCGGCCAGCTCAACGGCCGTACTATCCGATGACCGGAGCCGGATTCTCGCCGCAGGCGACCCCGAGGTCGGTTGGCTGGCCAAGCGCGGGCCGCGGCTGGCGCTTGGCTATCTGGGGGACGAAGCCAAGACGAGCGCTACCTATCCCATCATCAATGGCGAGCGCTTTGGCGTGCCTGGCGATCGTGCTCGCGTCACAATTGACAACGTTGTCGAGCTCTACGGGCGCGAATCTGCCACCATCAATTCCGGCGGAGAAAAGATCTACGCCGAGGAGGTGGAAGCAGCTTTGAAGGCCCACCCCGACGTGTACGACTGCGTGGTGACGAGCCGGCCGAGCGCCCGTTGGGGTAACGAGGTCGTCGCGATTGTGCAACATCGCCTCGGAGCGGAGACGAACGACGCGTCATTGCTCGCCGAAGCCGTTCGACACGTGGCCCGCTTCAAGTTGCCCAAGGCGTTCGTCTACGTCAAGGTCATCCGTCGCTCGGCCGCAGGAAAAGCGGACTACCGATGGGCCAAAAGCATCGCCAATCCCTGATCTGCCGGTCAGAGCGACAGGGCTCCCCGTGTAACACCATCAACTTGCATTGATACAATTCCATGGCCGAATCTGCGATCATCGACTGGATCCCCTGCTTTTCAGCCAGAAGGCTGCCGTGACTAAACCGTTCCAACGATCGCTTCACCATCAGGTCCAATGGGCACCTTGGCCGCCTCAGCCAAAACAGCCGCCATCGCCGTCGGACCCAGCCCCTTGCCGCCCCATTCCCCCGGCATGTGGGGCAGCCAAAGTCCCCACTCCTTCGCCGTTGTCCTCAGGCGCCGCACGACCTCCACGACTTGGGCGCGGTCACTTTGGTCGATGGCCTCCCACCCAGGACGCACCTCATCGTCTATCGGCCTACGTACCTTCAGGCGCACCGCCTCGACCTCGGGCGGAAACGAAAAATCGATCATGGGACAGGCCCCCGGCAGCGTTCGTGTCGAAATGGCCTCACCCCAAGCGCGGCCGCTTCGCTAGCTCCGCGCAGGGACGGCAAGACTGAGAAGTGTGAACCAACGACCCTGGGATCAGGCCGCCCTCCCAACCGGTGATGACAAGCAACGAGCGGTCCGCGCCATGTTCGACACGATCGCTCCGCGCTACGACCTGGTCAATCGTTTCATGACATTTCGCCTCGATATGCGGTGGCGAAAGCAGGCCGTTCGCTCGCTCGGATTGCCAATGGGATCCCGCGTAGCCGACCTGGCCAGCGGTACGGGCGACCTTTGCATCGTCCTGCGCGACAATGGCTATCGACCGCTGTCGGTCGATCTTTCTTTCGGCATGTTGGCCAACGACACCTCGGGTGAGCCGCGGGTGCAGGCGGACATTCTGCGTCTGCCGTTTCCCGACCGCAGCCTTGACGGGGTTACTTGCGGATTCGCACTGCGCAACCTCGTTGACCTCGGGCTGTTCTTCGATGAAGTCGCTCGGGTCGTCCGTCCTAACGGTCGCGTGGCCCTGCTCGATGTCGCGACCCCACCCAATCCGTTGCTGCGATTCGGACACGGCATCTATTTCGGCAAAGTCGTACCCAAGCTCGGTGCGCTGCTATCCGACGGAGCCGCGTACGCGTATCTGCCCAAGAGCGTGGCGTACCTGCCCGAGCCCGCCGTGATGATGTCTCGGTTCGCCCACGCTGGTTGGATCGATGGTCACCGCCGTCTCTTGGCCGGTGGTATCACTCAACTGGTGACCGGCACCCGCCAGTGAAGGCCATCACGCGCCGATTGACCGTGCCCGTCGACCTCAACGACGTAGCTGGCGACACCGGTTTTCTTTTCGTACGAGACGGCGTCGGTATTGCCGGGCGGGGTGTGGCAGCTGAAGTGCTCGCCGACGATCTCACGGCTTTTCTGGCCGGTATCAAACGCGAGGATCACGTCGGTCTGCCCGGTTGTGGGCCGGTCGCCCTCGGAGCTATTCCCTTTACACCGGGCGCTGCGGCCTCGTTCGTCGTCCCCAAAGTTGTCGTCGGGAAGGGACACGATGGCGCGGTGTGGATCACGACCATTGACGGCGATGTCGACGCGGCCGTAGCAGGGCTCGCGGTCCCTCGACCACCGGTGCCCGATGGTGGCGCGTTCTCCGTCCGTCCAGGTGTCGCTGTCGATACGTACCTCGCCGCCGTCACTGCGGGGAGAGCTGCGGTTCGGGCCGGCACCATCACCAAGGTGGTGATCGCCCGCGACGTTTTCGTTACCGCTGAAAAGCCATTGGATGTGCGAGCGATTCTGCGCCGACTGCGGGCGAGTTTTGGGTCTAGCTATCGCTTTTCCATCAACGGATTCGTGGGCGCCAGCCCCGAGCTCTTGATCGAGCGAACCGGTGACCAGATACGGGCCCGCCCATTGGCTGGTACGACGCCCCGCACCGGTGACCCGGAAACCGACGCGCGACTCGCCGCCGACCTGCTGTCGAGCATGAAGAACCGGACGGAACACCGTGTCGTCATCGATGTCGTCAACGAAACGCTGCTGCCGTGGTGCAGCTTCCTTGACTGGGAAACCGAACCCTCCGTCCTGGCTGTCGCCAATGTGCAGCACCTAGCGACCCGCCTGCAGGGCTGGCTCTCGAAGCCGGCCGCGTCGGTACTCGACATGGCCCGGGCGCTGTCCCCAACACCTGCCCTCGGCGGACATCCGCGTGACGAAGCCTTGGCGGTCATTGCCGAGGTCGAAGGAATGGAGCGAGGCCTCTATGGCGGGGCGGTCGGCTGGGTCGACGCCGACGGAAACGGTACGTTCGCGGTCGCCATTCGATGTGCACAAATCAGCGGGCACGAAGCCCGTCTGTTCGCCGGCGGGGGCATCGTGGCTGAGAGCGATCCGCTGGCTGAACTCGCCGAGACCCAGGCAAAGTTCCAGGCGATGCTGGCTGCCATCGTGCGTCCGTAGTTGGCCTATCGGGCATCGAGGGTGCTGAGAACGGCGCGGTGAATGTCGTCGTGAATTTGGACGTTGCGCTCACGATCGGTGCGCACGTGCAAGAGAGTCGGTCCGGCGGTTTCTGCTGCTCGCCGCACAGCGGGCAGCAGGTCGGCGGCAGTGTCGATCGACCATGCTGGTATGCCGTGAAGCCCGGCTAAGCCCGGAATACTCACGCCGTGAGGAGTACCCCACAACCGCTCGAACAGGTTGGCGTCGACAGTCGAGCGCTGGGGCAGGAACGAGAAAATCCCGCCGCCGTTGTTGTCGACCACCACAATCGTCAGATTCACGCCACGCTCGGCGAGACCGAGCAACCCGCTGGAGTCATGCAGGAAGGCGACGTCGCCGATGAGCAGGCCTACGGATCGAGTGCGGTTGGCAAGGGCCACGCCCACTGCCGTCGAAACGACCCCATCGATGCCATTGGCGCCGCGGTTGGCATGCACCTCCAACCCGTCGCGTGCCGCGGCGTACCACTCGACGTCTCGGATCGGCATCGATGATGACACCACCAGGGCCGCACCGGCAGGCATCGCCGCCACGACATCGCGGGCGATCTGCGGCTCGGTCGGCTCGGCATGGGCGTCCAACACTTTGTCGATGGTCTCGAGGGCACGATTGCCTGCCCGACGCCAGCGCTGTAGCCAAGGCGTGTTTGTTGCCCCCACCATACGGCCGATCATGGCGTTCGCAAACTGCTCAGGATCCACCTGGACATGGCAGTCGATGAGATGCTCGGGGTCGATCCAAGCGTTCGTCGCGTGTATCTGCACATGAAATGCCGGTGCGGCCCAAAGCCACTGGGTGGTCACCTTTGATGACAATGGCGCACCCACATGCAACACGATCTCGGGTACGTGGTCCCGACCAAATCGCTCGTGGCGAAGCACTTCATCGAACGCGCCGACAACATTGGGGTGCGGAGTGCGAATCCCTGACCGTTGGTCCGCCAGCACCGGCCATCCGAGGTCGGCAGCAAGGCTCAAAATCGCCAAATGACTGCCGCGACCAGCCACGATAACGCCCCGATGCCGGTCCATCCGGGTGGCCAGAACGGTCAAATCAGCACCATCGAGCAACGACCGACCCCGAAAGTCGAGAAACTCGCGTGCCGCAGGCAGCGGCCCAGGTTCGCCGACAAGTGGCTCGCGAAATGGCAGGTTCAGATGAACTGGTCCCGGCCGAGGACCCATCGCCATGCTGAACGCTCGATGAGCCAGCGGGCGCCAGGTGTGCGACACGGCCCCGTCGGGTACGCCTGGGTCGGCAAAGAGACGCACCGCCGGGCCGAACAACCGGGTCTGATCAATTGTTTGCGCGGCGGCGACATCGCGAAGCTCGGGAGGCCTATCGGCCGTGATCACGATCATTGGCACCTCATCCTGGTGCGCCTCAACGACTGCGGCATGAAATTCGGCGGCAGCAGTTCCACTCGTACAGAGCACGACGGCCGGACGGCCGGTGGCGCGTCCGATACCGATGGCCGCAAATGACGCCGACCGCTCGTCATGAAAGATGTGCACATCGAGGTCCGAACGAGCGACAAGCGCCAACGCCATTGGTGTAGAACGTGAACCGGGCGAGATAACGGCGTGGCGAACACCACTTTGGAGCCAGGTGTCGACGAGAGTGGCGCAGAATGTGGCGGCCGGGGTGACGGTCATTGCCCCTATTGTCGCAGCGTAAGCTATTGGCATGCGTGTCGAGATTTGGTCCGACGTCGTCTGCCCGTGGTGTTACATCGGCAAGCGCAAGTTCGAAGCAGCATTAGCCCTGTATGAAGGTGACGAGCCGTTCGATGTGGTGTGGCGGCCGTTCCAACTCGACCCGACCGCGCCCCGAGATCGGGCGCAGCCGGTCATCGACGCCTACGCCAAGAAGTTCGGGGGGCGAGAACAAGCCTCGGCCATCATCGAACGCGTCACGCAGGTCGCTGACAGTGTTGGCCTCAACTTTGCGATGGACAAAGCGCTTCGGGCCAACACCCTCGACGCCCACAGACTTCTCGCCCACGTTTTGCGCACTGAGGGATCGGTGTATCAATCGATGTTGAAGGAGCGACTGCTCCGCGCCTATTTCTCCGAGGGTCACAACATCAGCGACCACGCGACCTTGGCGGTATTGGCGGCCGAGGTCGGCCTCAGCCATGACGACACCATCGATTTCCTTGGTAGCACCGACGGTCTCGAAGACTTGGCCGCCGACTTCGCCGCCGCAGTCGAAGCCGGCATCACGGGCGTACCGCACTTCGTCTTCGATGGCCGGTGGTCTATCCCGGGGGCGCAGGACCCTGAACTCTTTCTTCGGGCGTTTCGCCGTATGGCCGATCTGCGGGCCAGCGAGACAGCAGCCGAAGTGGCGGCAGCCCCCGCCGCAGCCGCGGGCGCCTCGGCACACGTCTGCCAAGCCGACGGCGGATCTCGCGATTCGTGCTGAACGACCGGCTGCACGCCGAAACGAGCGGTACGGGTGAGCCGTTGATTCTGGTCCACGGATTCACCCAGACCGCCCGATCATGGGACCGCATCGCAGCCCGCCTGCGCCGTCGCTACCGTGTGACGGTAGTGGATGCTCCCGGCCACGGGGGCTCAACACATCTGCGTCTCAGCCTGGCCCAAACGGCCGAGATGGTAGCCCAACAGTGCGGACCCGCTACCTACATCGGCTACTCGATGGGTGCCCGGCTCTGTCTGCACATTGCCACGCAACGACCCGAACTGGTCGACCGTCTCG